>CAZPGT010000001.1:0-28944 GCA_964586345.1 uncultured Mycoplasmatales bacterium
ATACCCCTTGTTGGACCCAAAACCGTAACCCGGGTGCTTGGCGTCCAGCTCGTCCATGGCTTGGTCGCGCACGTGCTTGGCGATGACGCTGGCGGCGGCGATCGCGTAAGAGACCCGGTCGCCTTTGGGCAACGACGCGCACGCGAAGCCCGCGTCGGGCAAAACCTCGTAATCGATCAGGATCTTCGCGGCGCGGCCGCCCAGCCGCCGGACGATCCGCGCCATCAGGATCCGCGTGGCGCGCTTGGGGCCCAGCGCGTCGACGACGGCCGGGCCGAGGCGCTCGATCGCGTAAACGACCCCGTTGCGGTTGGCGGACGCGTAGATTTCCGCGCGCCGGCTCGGGGTCAGCAGTTTGCTGTCCTTGACGTCGGGGTGGAACCAGTTGCCGTCCGCCAAGACGCCGCAGACCACCAGGTCCCCGGCCCAGCTGCCCCTGCCGACCTCGTCCACGCCCAAAACGGATTCGCCCGGGCGCAGCCCTTTGCGGTCGAACGAAAAGTAAGCGTTAGCCTTGGCGGTCATAGCTGATCTTCCCGATTTTCCCGTCGGCCAGGTCGGCATAGAACGTTTGGGCGGCCTTGCCCAGATCGGGCGCGCCGCGCGCCACGACGAAATTGCGCCTGGCCGCCAACCGGGCCAAAAACGTCGCGTAGTCGGCCAGGCTATCGGGCGCGCAGGAATATTTTTCCAGCAATTCGGGGTAATGGGTTTTCATCCATCCGAACCCCCACGCCAAAACGTCGTCCAGCGGCACGACGTTTGGCTTGATGACGCCCATCAGCGTCAGCTTGGCGCCGGCCGAAAACGTTTCGATCCTCTTGAACAAAATCCCCGGGGTGTCGATCAAGTCGAACATGCCGTTCAGCCTGACGGTCGACACCGACTTGGTGACGCCCGGGCGGTTTTCGGCCTTCGCCTTGTTCTTTCGCGCCAAGACGTTGATGGCCGTGCTTTTGCCCACGTTGGGCAACCCCACGACCGCGACCGAATAGTTGGGCTTGACCAACCCCTTTCGGATCGCCTTTTGGGTTTTGTCGCGGACCGCCGCCTCGAGCCTTTTGAGCAGGATGAAGCGCAAATCCCGTTGGAACTTCGAGCCAACCACCAGATCGTTCCCGTCGGGCGCGCCGCGCAAATCCGCCAAATCGCTTTTTAGCGCCAGCCGCACCAGCGGCTTGCCTTTGAGCCTCTCGATCAGTTCGCCGTTGCTGGAAATCCCGATGCCCCGCGCGTCGACGACCTCCAAGAGCAAATCGATCCGTTTCCGCATCCCCGCCAACGCGTCCGTGGCGGCTTTCATGTGCCCCGGGAACCAATTGATTTTGGTAGCGAAACCCTCCATCGCGCGCCTAATTCAGGTAGATGTACCCGTCGATGCCCCGGATCGAGGTGATCGAGATCAGGCACCGCGAGTCGACGCTGCGGATCGTCCTGATCAGTTGGGGGATGTCGATGTACATTGAAATCGTCAGGATCGCCTGCTTGTGGTCCAGGCTGTAGCCGCCGATGATGTCTTGGATCGACAGGCTGTGGGATTTCTCGGAATTCAGCATCAGATCGCGGATTTCCATCGTCTTGTCGGTGAAGATTTCCACGCGGGCCAAGCGGTAACGCGGGAACCACGAGTCCATGATTTGCGAGAACAGCGCCACCGACACGAGGCTGCCGACGACGTTCGGGGAGAAATACACGGGCACGGACCACGCGAGCTCGTTCAGCATCACGAACGTCGTGTCGTCGAAGCCGCCGGTCCTGATTCCCGTGGACGCGAACCGTTCCAGGATCATGCTGCCGGGCACGTACGAGCCAAGCAGCACCCCGGCCGCCAGCGTGATCAAATTGACGTAAATCATGATCGAGCTGATCGAGCGGTGCTTTTTGGTCGCCACGTACTGGCTGATGAAATCCGACCCGCCCGTCGATCCGCCCAGGATGAAGACGATCGTGTAGAACACCGCGTTCGTGAACGCGAACACCAACCCGTAGCAAAGCAGCGCGACCGCCCTGACCGCGTCGGACGACACTTCCCAAAGCCCCGGGACGAACTTCAGGCTGCTCACGAAGTTCGGGTCGTCGTGCAAGGCGCGGATCGAGTCCGCCTGCTCGGGCGTGTAGCCCAGCGCGGCCAAATCCGCGTTCGGCGCGTTGATCGCGTTGTACGCGTTCTGCAGCAGGTTGTACACCGCGTTGTCCTTGACGTTGGTGAAAAGCGACAGGTTGCCGATGCCCGGGATTTGCCCCAGGGCGAAACCGAAGACGTTCGTCGTCACCAGATAGATCGTCGCCAGCACCGTGAACCTTCGGTCGATCTTGAACCACGAGAAGACGATGAGCGGCACGTTGACCACGACGTACAGGAACCAGAACACGATTTGGTAGACCATGTTGGCGTCCACGTCGGGGTTGTTTTGCAGCGACAGGGTCACGAACGTGATCCGGGCCAACCCTTGGGTCAGCGACGAGATCCCCGAGTTGTACAGGCCCGTGTTCTGGATGAGCAGCGTGGACAGGAAGGATTGGATCAGCGCGCAAAGCACGATGATGAGGATCCGGTACGAGCTGTTGCGGAACTCGTAAAAGACCGCGAACTTCAGAAGCGACGTCGTCAGGTGCGCCCGCCTCGAAAGGTCTTTGGCCCTCAAATCGATGGCGACCGGGTCGGTCGCCGTTTGCGCCGTTTCGGCCGCCTGCACGGATTGCGCCATCTCTAAAACCGCGTTTTACGTAGATTCGTGATGAAATTCGCTACATTTATAAAATAAAAATCGGCTAACTCTGAATATTTTTCGTTTTTTCTTTGATTCGCGCGGATTTGCCCGAGCGCTGGCGCATGTAGCTGATGTACGCGCGGCGCACTTTGCCCTTCCGCTTCAGTTCGATCGCGATGTTCGGGTTGTGGGTCTGGAAGCTTTTCTCGATCCCCACGCCGTCGGTTTCCTTCCGCACGATGAACGTCTCGGAGACGCCCTTGCCGCGGCGCCGCAGCACGACGCCCTCGAATTTTTGCGTCCGGGTTTTCTTGTTTTCGACGATTTTGATCGAAACGCTGACCACGTCGCCGGCCTTAAAGTCGGGAAGCTGTTTCTTCAGCTGCGGCTCGGTAATCTGGTCGATCAGCCTTTTGCGGTCGATTTTCTGCTTACTCATTGTTGGTGCCTTTCTTCGCCTTCAGGTATTTGGCGTACATGTCGGGACGTTTCTGCTTGGTGATCCTGATGCGCTCGGCCTCGTTGAATTCCTTGATGGCGCGGTGGTTGCCCGACAGCAGGACCTCGGGGACCGCGCGCCCGTCGTAGACGGCCGGCTTGGTGTACGCTGGGTGGTCCAGCAGGTTCGCCTCGAACGACTCGTGGGTCAGGCTGTCCGCGCTGATGACCCCGGGGATCAGCCTGACGGTCGCGTCGGTGACCGCCATCGCGGGGATCTCGCCCCCCGTCAGGACGTAGTCGCCCACCGAAATCGCGCCGTCGGCGTAGCCGTGGAGCCGGTGGTCGAAGCCCTCGTAGTGGCCCGCGACCAAGATCAGGTGCGTCGTTTCCTTCGCCAGCCGGGCCGCTACGCCTTGGTCGAACCGTTCGCCCTCGGGCGAAAGCAGATAGACTTTCGACCCGGGGGTTCTCGTGTGCCGCAGGCAGCGGACGATCGGGTCCAGGGCCAAAAGCATCCCGGGCCCGCCGCCGAAGACCGCGTCGTCGACCTTTTTGTGCCTGTCCACGGAAAACTCGCGGAAGTCCACGACGTCGATCCGTACCAATCCCTTGGCGATCGCGTTTTTGACGATCGAGGTCTGCGCGAGCGGCTCGATCATCCGGGGGAACAGCGTCAGAATCGAGATGCGCACGGGAGCTAAGCGGCTTTTTTGGCGGGTTTCTTCTTCTTGGTCGCCATGAACTTGGCCCAGACGCCCTGCTCGCTCAGGATCGATTTGACCGTGTCCGTGGGCTGCGCGCCCTTTTTGAGGAATTCCATCGTCAGCTCCTCGTTGAGCGTGAACTTGCGGTCCTCGGGGTTCATGTTGCCAAGCAAAGCAATGTACTTGCCGTCGCGCTTTACCCGGGAGTCGACCGCCACGATCCGAAAGCTGGGCAAACGCCGCCTTCCGGTCCGCATCAATCTCAATTTAACCAATGTGGTGCTCCTGAATGTGGTGAGAATGCATTGTCAGCGAAACGATTCTAACAAATAAAAAACGGCGTGTCAAGTAAATCTACTTGACACCCGCGTCGCGGTAGTGGAACAGCAAAATCCCCGCCGCGACCGACACGTTCAGCGACTCGACGCGGGGGTCGGTGGGGATCTTGATCCTCCAATCCGCCTCCTTCGCCAGCAGCGGGCTGACGCCTTTGTCCTCGTTGCCCAGTATGAGCGCCAGCTTGGGGGCGTCAATCTCGCGGTAGTCCACGCTGGACTCGCCCAAGACCGCGGCGGCGGACCAAAAGCCCGCGGCCTTCAGCTTGTCGATCGCGTAACGCAGGTTCGCCACCGGGACCAGGTTCAGGTAAAAGACGGCGCCGACGCTGTTCTTGACGACGAACGTGTTGATTTCGGCCTGGTTGTTCGTCTTGAACACCACCCCGTCCACGCCGGTCGCCAGCGCGGTGCGCAGGATGGCGCCGAAGTTGCCCGGGCTCGTTATCTCGTCCAAAACGAGCACGACGCTCCTTGGTTTCGCCGCGACCTTGGCGACCAGTTGCTCGGGCGAGACGAACAGGCCGTCGGTCTTCACCCGCGCGACGGCGTTCTGGTGGTTCACGCCCGAGCCGACCTGCGCCGCGAACCACGCGGGCGAATGCAGCTCGACCTTGATCCGCGCCTCGCGCGCCAGGCTCTCGATCGCCGCGTCGCGGCGCCCCAGACAGACCAAATCGACGGGCAGCCCGTTGCGCAGCGCGTCGATCACGCTTTTGGGGCCCAGGAGGTAGGCGGGGCGCTTTGGCTGTTTGCGGTTGAAGCTCATCTCGGCGCTAAAGCAGTTTCTTGGCGATGATCTTGGCGCGCAGCGCGTCGGCCTCGCCGTACTCCTTGTTTTTGACTTTCTGGGCCCATTGCCTGATCAGTTCGACGTTTTGCTTCGTGTGCAGGTTCGGCGCGTCGATCCCGAACATCCACAGGCACCACAGCAATTCCTGGGACGAGTCCGCGAGCCTGCCGTAATCCTTCGCGGCTTGCGCGGCGTTCATGTCCGAAACGATCCCCCACACGGCCTTCGTGGCGTTCGCGAAGTTCAAATCGTCCTCGATCGCCTCCAGGAACTGGGCGTTGGGCGCGTGGTTGGCGGGCACGGGGCGGTTCGCGGCGACGAGCAGGGTGCGCGATTTGTTCAGCGTCGCGAAAATCCGGTCCGTGTCCTTGATCGCGCTTTGCAGGTTCTGGTTGCTGAAATTCAGCGGCGCGCGGTAGTGGGTCTGGTAGAAGATCCACCGGACCGTCGCGCAGCCGTAGGTTTCCAGCAGCTGCTTGACGTAAATGAAATTGTTCAGCGACTTGGACATTTTCTGGTTGTCGATGTTCAGATGCCCCACGTGCATCCAGTTGGACGCGATGCCGCGCCCGAACAGCGCGCCGTGCTGGGCGTTCTCGTTCTCGTGGTGCGGGAAGCGCAAATCGATCCCCCCGCCGTGGATCGTCACGGGGCCCGCGCCGAACTCGGCGTTGATGAGGTAGGCGCATTCGGTGTGCCATCCCGGTCGCCCCTTGCCCCAAGGCGAGTCCCACACGATGCCTTGGTCGGTCTTTTTCCACAGCACGAAGTCCAGCGGGTTTTTCTTGTCCGCGTTGATTTCGACCCGCTCGCCGGAAACGAGGTCGGCGGGCCTCATCCTCGAAAGCGAGCCGTAGTCTTGCGCGCAGCCGACGTCGAAATACACGTTGCCGCCGACCACGTACGCGGCGTTTTCGCGCACGAGCCGCTCCACGTAGGCGATGATCCCGGGGATGTTGTCCGAGATTTTGGGGTTTTTCATGGGCAGGGCGTTGAGCTTGGCCATCACGTCGAAGTACGCGTTCGCGTAGTTGTTGGACAAAACGAGCTCGGGCACGTTCTCGATCGCGGCCTGCTTGATGATTTTGTCGTCGATGTCCGTGATGTTGTGCACGTAGTTGACCTTGGTTTTCCTGAACGCGAAATAGCGCGCCAGGACGTCGAAGGTGACCAACGGGCGGATGTTGCCCAGGTGCACGTGGTTGTAGACGGTCGGGCCGCACACGTACATGTTCACCGTCTTGTCGGTTATCTCGCGATGCTGCTGGGAATGCGTGTCGAATATTTTCATAGATCGGATCGGCCGCGGCGAACGCCGCGGAAAACGGTTATTTGATGGCGTTGATGATTTCGTTGAAAACCGGCCTGATCCTGTCGGAGACCGCCAAAAAGGATTTTTCGTCGCCCAGGAAGTCGGCGTCAGCTCCGTCCTTGCGGAAATCGGGGACGTGGTGGTCCAAAGACATCCGCGGGAACGAGAGCCTCAGGAAGTCGGCGATCTGCGCGGCGTTCTTGGAGAAGGCGCAAAAACGGGTCAAAAGGATGTATCGCCTTTGGGGCGGGCCGGATCGGGGCATGGTGGCTATCTCGCGGATCGTCCTGAGCGTCTCGTCGCCGGGGCGCGACGGGTTGCTGAGCATGACTAGCGCGTCGATCTCGCCCAGCAGGGTTTTGTTGATCCCGTTCAGGCGCCCCCTGTCGGCGCTGACGACCAGATAGTCGTAGCCGCGCGCGGCGGCGGCCTTCATGAAGTTGCCCACGATCGTCTCCAGATAGGCGGGTTCCATCGCGTTCAGCCACCGGACCTCGTCGCTCAGGACGTTGATCAGGTCCAGGTTGAGGAAATGCAGCCTGGTCGTGATCCGGTCGATCCCGTCCTTCTTGTTGACGAAGCCGTTGAACGATCCCGCGGCGTACGAATCCAGGATTCTGCCCGCGCCGTCGAAGCCGACGTTCAAAAACAAAACGCCGTTGCCCTTGGAAGACAGCGCGTCCGCGAACATCAGCGCGACCAAGGTCTGGTCGGTTTGCTCGGACAGCGAGAAAAAACCCAGGTTAACCATGCCGTTTCTTGATTGCTTTCCAATTTCTTGGATATTCTAATTTAGTTTCGGCGATTTTCCGAAAAATTATATTGACGTCCCGGGCGGGGTCCCCGGGCACGGGCGTTTTGGCGCTCAGCCGCAGCCCCAAATCCGGCGCGAAGGGCAGCGCGCGCGCCAATTCCTCGTCGCAACCGACCGATTTGGCGTGGCACACGCGCCCGCCGGTCTTGATCCAGGGCGCGAGCAATTCGTTGACCAGGGCGATCGAGCCGACGGCGCGGCTGACGCCAAGATCGAACCGCTCTTCGCAAAGCCTTGGGTCCATCCGTTCCATCCGGGCGCAAAGCACCTTCGCGTTGGTTAGGCCCAAGCGCCCGATCGCCTCGGCGATGAACTTGGCCTTTTTTTGGTTGGCTTCGACCATGGTCACTTCCGTCGCCGGCCGCGCGATCGCGATCACGATGCCCGGGCACCCGGCCCCCGAGCCCAGGTCGATCGCCGACGCCACGCCCCACGCGGCGAAATCGATCGCCTCCACGCTCGCGAGCGTCCGGCCGATCAACTCGCTTCTGATGAGCGCTTGGGTCTTGAAGCCGGTCAGGTTGAACCTTTGGTTCGCGTCGAAGACCAGCGCGGCGTACCGGTCCAGCAGCGAGACCTTGCTATCGTCCATGGGCCCGCGCCTTTTCCAGGTGCGTTTTGATCGCGACGATGTCCGGGAAGTTGATGCCGCTGATCCGGTTCGCCTGCGCCAGGTCCAGCGGCCGGATTTTGGTCAGCTTGTCGATCGCCTCGTTGGAGAGGTTGAGCACATTCGCGTAATCCAGGTCCGCGGGGATCTTCACCTCGTTCAGCCTGTCCGCGCCCTTGAGCGCCTTCAGGTGATTGCTGATGTATCCCTCGTACTTGATCTGGATTTCGAGCGCGTTGGTTTCCCCGTCGGTCAGCCCGAGCCGGGTCTCGCCCGTCTCGGCCAGCAAATCCGCCAGCTTGACCTCGGGGCGCTTCAGGTATTGGAACAGGGTGAAGTTCGTGTTCTTGGTTTTCTGTTTCAGCGCCGGGTACGAGCCGACCTTGCGCGCCTTCAGGAAATCCGCGGCCGTTTTGGTTCTGGCCTCGGATTCCAGGTGGTCGCGGTACGTCTTCGCGTCGACCGTGCCGATTCGCCTCGCGTGGCCGATCAGCCGCCTGTGCGCGTTGTCGTGCCGCAGCAGCAGCCGGTGCTCCGCGCGCGAGGTCAGCAGCCGGTACGGCTCGGTCACGCCCTTGGTCACCAAATCGTCGACCATCACGCCGATGTACGCCTCGTCGCGCCTAAGCACGAGCGGCGGCTCGCCGCGCAGCTTCAGCGCGGCGTTGATCCCCGCGACCAAACCCTGGCCCGCGGCTTCCTCGTAACCGCTCGATCCGTTGATTTGCCCCGCGGTGTAAAGGTTCGCGATTCGCTTGGTCTCAAGCGTGGGGAACAGCTGCAGCGGATCGATCGCGTCGTATTCGATCGCGTAGCCGTAGCGGGCCACCTCGCATTTTTCCAGCCCGGGCAGCGTCCGGATCAGCCTGTCCTGGATCGCCTCGGGGAACGAGGTGGAGAACCCGCCCAGGTACATCGTGTCCAGGCGCAGCGATTCGGGTTCCAGGAAAAGTTGGTGGCGCGGCTTGTCCGCGAACCGGAAAATCTTGTCCTCGATGCTGGGGCAATACCGCGGGCCGACGCCCGTGATTTGCCCAGAGAACATGGCCGATTCCCTGAAATGTTTCTTGATGATCGCGTGGGTTTGCTCGTTCGTGTGCAGCAAGTAGCACGGCAGCTGCTCGTCGAGGCTGACGAACCTTTTGGTCCGGGCGCTGAACGCGTGTTTGCCCGGGCTGCCGGGTTCGATCGCCATCGCGGCGTAATCGATCGTGCCTTTTTTGATCCGCGGCGGCGTCCCGGTCTTCAGGCGGATCGTCTCGAACCCGAGATCCCTCAGGTTCTTGGACAGGGTTTCGCTGCGCAGGTATCCCGAAGGCCCCTCGGCCTTCTGGTCCTTGCCGCGGTGCGTGACCGATTCCATGTAGGTGCCCGTGGTCAGGATCACCGCGTCCGCCCGCACGGTCGACCCGTCCGAAAGGATGACGCCGACCGCGGTTTGGTGCTTGACGGCGACCGCGGTCGCCTCGGCCTCGATCACCTTGACGTTCTTCGCTTTCTTCAGCATGGCCGCGAACCAGTCGCGGTAGGCGACTTTGTCGATTTGCGCGCGCAACGCCTGCACCCCGGGGCCCTTCGACGCGTTCAGCAGCTTCATCTGCAGCTGGCAGGCGTCGGCGGCCATCGCCTGCATGCCGCCAAGCGCGTCGATTTCCCGGGTCACGATGCCTTTTGCGGGGCCGCCGATCGAAGGGTTGCACGGGCAGTTCGCGACGTAGTCCTTTTTCAGGACGACCAAAGTGGCCGCGCAACCCATCTTGGCGGCGCAAAAAACGGCCTCGAGCCCCGCGTGCCCCGCGCCGACCACGACGATTTCGGGTTGTTTCGCCATCCTAGAACGCTAAATCCAGAAGGACTTCCTCGATTTCGGGGATCTCGGCGCGGATCGCCTTGGACAGGCCGATCCAGAAATGGTTGGGAAAGTTCAAATACGCCGGTTTCTTCTTGTCGTCGGCCTTGGTCAGGTCCAACGCCTTGAGCGCCACGGAATATTTTTGGTCCAAGATGTTTTTGGCGGTCTTGGGCTTGGTGAAGAAAGTCGCGACGCACCTCGTGTTGAACACCGAGATTTTGTTTTTGTGCATTTCCTTACCGTAAAGGTCTTGGATTTGCGTGTACAGCTCGACGCGCTTCTTGTCGATCGGCTCGTTTACCGCGCCGATCACGCCGTAGATCGGCGTCCAGTTCGTCTCCATGACGCTGACGGGCAGCTGCAGCGTTTTGGCGAGTTCCAAAACCTGGTCGCGGCTTAGGTTGCGCAGCGGCTGGAGGATGAGCATGTCCAGGTTCTTCAGCGCGTTGACGTAGCTGACGTATTCCTTGCTTTTCTCGTGGTAGGCGGAAGTGAAGAATGTGCCGTCCGCGATGCAGCAAAACGGCAAATCCGCGTCCTGCATGAAGTCGCACAGGATGTCCGTGAACGTGTTCAGGATCGCGGCCGTCTTCGCCTCGTGGGACGGCGCGATCATCAGGTTGTTCAGGAACAACCCGTTGGTGCGTATCTTGACGACGTCCAGGTGCATGATTTCCTTGAACAGCCTGGTGACGCGTTCTTCCTCGTTGGCCGAAACCAATTCGGTGTCGATGAACAGAAACCTCGCCTGCGGGCCCAGGGCGCGGTCCAAGATTTGGGCGATGATCGCCGAATTGATGTCCGAGTTGACCAGGCACAAAACGAAATTGTCCCCGATTTTGGACCGAATCGACACGATTTTGCTTTGGATGTACTCGGTTGGGTTTCACTGAGCGGGATGTGGCATAGATTTTACTCGCTTTTAAATGTGGGCCTTCGCGGCGCGCGTTGCCTTTATTATAAAATAATAACTCGCCGCCGGGCGGTTATGTTTCGCGCCCGCTGCAAAAAGCGAAGTTTTTCGCCGCGTGCGGAAAAACCTTTCGCGGACGCCCGGCGGTTTCGCGACGTTAAATGAGGAATCTCGTTCGTTTGCGTCCGTCTTGGAGCAAAAGCTTCTTGTATTCGTACGTCAATTGGCGGCAGGTCGGGTCGTTCTCCCCGATCACGTTCGCGTTTTCGCACTTGGAGTACACGAGATAAAAAAGGGTCGTCAGGTTGCTGTGGTAGGCGTTGCGCCCGGGGAAAAACAGAAACCGGGGGTTGTGGATCCGTTTCAACTCCTCGTCCAAAAGGACCAAGCCGAAATAGATCAGGGCGCAATCGTTTTCGATTTCGTAAATGCATTCGGCGCATAGCAAGGCGATCGCGACCGACCCGATCCAGATGAGGAATGCCGCGGGCAGCGGCATCCCGAAAAAGGCGCTTTGGCGCGCCGCCGCGACCGTCAACAAAACGAACGTCGCGTTTTGGCTGAGTATCTTGGCCAACCACAAAAGCGCGAGCTTTTGCCAATCCCACAGGGTCGGCTTCCAGTTATTCCTGTCGGAAACGAAGTCCAAAACCTTTTTCAATTCCGGCGACGCGGCCGCGAACCTGGGCGTCGCCTTTGTTCGATCGTAAAACGCGTCCGCCTCGGCGGCGTTAGAACCGTCATTCGCGCCCGGGTTTTGCGCCAAATAGCGCGCGTAAGCGGCCTTGCGCACGATTTTGTGGTAGACGCGCTTGGGCCCAAACGCCCTTTTGTTGGGGTTTTCCATGATCAACCGTTTGTGCAGGCTGACGCGATGGTCGCGGCGCAGCAGCAGGAAAATGGCGATTTTTATGGTCGACGCGAACCCGGCGCCGGCGACGAAAAACAAAAACGCGTTCAGCGGCAAATAGTTTGGGTCGGACACGAACCCGAACGCGTCCCAGCTGCCGCCGATCGCCAAGAAGCACGCGGACAGCCAAAAGCCGCTGGCGGCAAAAGCGGCGGCATTGGTTGCGAACAGCAATCACCAACGCGCGTCGAGTCTCCTGAACGGTTCGTCACGGCTAACCAAACATTCCGAAAAACGCATTCTTTAAAACACAAACGTGGCGATAAAAAAAACGGCGATGCCGGTCGAAAAAAGCGGGCACCCGTGCGTGAACATCGCGCTGGACAGGTACGCCGAGTAACACCCATGGTACAACTCGTCCTGTTCCAGTTTCGTCATGAATTCGTCGTACCGTTTTTTCTCGATCAACATAAAGAAAGCGCCGATGATAAAACTGCCGATCGTTAGGATGGGCAACGCGGCTTCTATCAGTGTATTGCGGTTTTTTCCCACGATTCGACGGACGCGAACGTGTGGGGGCTGGCCAACACGATGGCGAAAAAATACACGAAGCACAGAAAGTTGAAAAACGCGCCCAGCCAGTTCGGCGCCACGAAGCGCGTTTGGACCTTGAAATCTTCGCTCTTGCCGAATTTGCCAGCGAGTCTCAGGCCCCAAACGTGGAATTTCGTCCAATACAACGCGACAATAACCCACTGCAGGACCGCCAACGCGATCCCGGCCCACAGGAAATTTTGGAATTCGGTTACGCTCATAGTTTCCCTCGAACGTGTTTAAAACTGTTAATGGTCAACCAACGTCGCTTTCGGGCCGCGCGCCCCGCGCTACCAGATTTCGTCCTCGATGACCGGGATGCCCAAGCGCGCGGCGGCTTCGACCTTGCTTGGGGTCGCGTTCGCGCCCGCTAAAACGAAATCCACGTTTTTGGTCACCGCGGAGCGGAACTTCGCTTCGAACTTCGATTCCATGGCCGCCTTGATCCTTTCGCGGGGGATCGAGAACGACCCGGTGATAAGGAACGTTTTGCCGTAATACGGCGACGCGGCGTCAGCCAAAGCCGTCTCGGTTCGGGGCTGGGCCATGTTGACCCCCGCTTCCCTCAGCCCCGCGATGAGCTCCAGGTTGCTTGGGGCCAAGAAATAGTCCGACACCGATTTCGCGACGATCGGCCCGATGTCCTTGACGACGCGCAAATCGTCGTACGACGCCGAGGCCAGCGCGTCCATGGTCCCGAACCTTTGCGCCAATGCTTTCGCCGTGGTTTGCCCCACGTGCCTGATGCCCAACGCGAAAAGCAGGTTCGCCAAACCCCGCTTCTTGGAATTCTCGATCGAATCGAGGATGTTCTGCATCTTCTTCGCCTTGATCTTGTGCGGGCCGCTGATGATCAAATCGCTTTTCTCCCCCAGCGAATAAAGGTCAAGGATCGATTCGATGAACCGGTGCCTGTACAGCAACTCGATGATTTTGTCGGACACGTTCTCGACGTTCATCGCGTCGCGCGAGCAATAATGGATCATCGCCTGCAGCGTGCGCGCGGGGCACGAAGCGTTGATGCAGTACTGGTCGGCCTCCCCCTGGATTTGCTCGAGCCTTTCCTTGCATTCGGGGCAGAACTCGGCTTTCGGGAATTTCGCCGCGGACGGGGGGCGCTTTTCCAAAACCGCGTCCAGCACCTTCGGGATCACGTCGCCCGCCTTGTAGACGGAAACGAAATCGCCCACGCGGATGTCCTTCTTGTCGATGTAATCGTGGTTGTGCAACGTCGCGCTGCTGACGGTCGATCCGTCGATGCTGATCTTTTCCAGGCGCGCGACGTAATTGATCCGCCCCGTCCGCCCGACCGTCGTCGTTATGCCCAAAAGCCGCGTGACCGCGACGCTGGCGGGGAATTTGTAGGCGATCGCCCAGCGGGGGAACTTGCTGGTCGCGCCCAGGGTCTCGTGGCTTTTGAGGTCGTTCAGCTTCAGGACCACGCCGTCGATGGCGTACGCGAGGCTCTCGCGGTCCCGCGCGAACGCCTCGATGGCGCGCCACGCCGCGGCGGCGTCTTCGGCCAACCGCGCGTGCGGCGCGACCCTGAAGCCCCATTCCTTGAGGCTTTGCAGCGTTTCCCAATGGGTCTTGAACCCAAGCTCCGCCGCGTTGGGCACGTAATACAGAAACGCGTCCAACCCGCGCCGCGCGGTCACTTTCGGGTCCAGGTTGCGCAGCGACCCGGCGGCCAGGTTGCGCGGGTTGGCGAACTTTTTGCCCTCGGGCAGCGCGCCGTTGACCGCCTCGAACCGCCTTTTGGTGATGAACGCCTCGCCGCGGACGGTGAGCTTCCTGAACGGCGCGGGGATTTTCAGGGGCACGGACTTGATCGCCCGGACGTTTTGGGTCACGTCCTCGCCGTAAACCCCGTCGCCCCGGGTGATCGCCTTAACCAACTCGCCGTTCTCGTAGACAAGCGAGACGCTCAAGCCGTCGATCTTGGGCTCGACGACGTAAGCGCGGGGGGCGGATCCTGCCATGTCGGCGATTTGCGAGTCGAAGTGCGCGACGTCGCCTTCGGAAAAGGCGTTGTTCAGCGACAGCATCGGGTATTCGTGCGCCACCTTCGCGAACTTGTCCAGGACCACCCCGCCGACGCGCGACGTCGGCGAATTGGGGTCTTTCCATTCGGGATGCTTCTTTTCCAGCTCGATCAGCCTGCGCAACGCCTCGTCGTATTCGGCGTCGGAGACGATCGGGTCGACCAACGCGTAGGACGCGTAGTCCCAGTCGCTGCGTTGCTACGCCAGCCGCGCCACGAGTTCTTTGTCGGTCATGGCCTGCCTACGGGATGAAATTGTACGCGGCCACCAACGAGACCAAGAACGCCAGCCCGACGCAGCCGCAGGACAAAAACGCCGCCTTCTGCCGTTTGCTTTTGAGCCCCAGGTCGTTGAACAGCAGGCCGATGGCCACCAAGAAGAACAGCCACGACACGTCCAGGTTGAATTCGAAATTGATTTTCTTGGCGATGTTCGTCGAGATCGGGTTCCACACGATCAGAAACAGCAAAAAGCTGATCAGCACGAAATACTCGCTTTCGAAATCCACCAGGCCAAGCAGCTGCTCCTGGTTGCGGCTGAGCCGGAGAGTTTTCCTCGGGGCGGCCTCGTCCGGGGCGACCGTCCCGTAAACCTGGCGCCGCATCCCCGCCGCGCGCTGCGCGAACGAGCCTTGGGTGCGCGCCACGGCGGCCTTGTTCCTGAAATACGCGACGAGCTTGGAAACGATGATCTGGTTGGCGCAGAACCCGAACGCGACGAGGTTGAAGGCCCAACAGGCGCCGTTGAGCACGATTTCCAAGGCGTTGCGCGCGGGGCTCTGGGGATTGATTTGGGGCGCGAACGGGTTGTTGAACAGGATCCACGAGCTGATGTCGAAATTCGTCTGCCCGCCCGCGAACGTCAGGACGATCGACACGCCGTAGATGATCGTCAGGGTCAAGGTGAGGATCACGAACACGTTGCGCTGCAAAAACAGCTCGAAGCGGCGCGCGATCGCCTTGAACCCCGTTTTGCGGATCGCCACGAACCACGCCCCGTAAAAAAGCACGCCCGACACGACCAGGGCGATCGCGCCCGCGGCCGAGATGCCCTGCAAGACGAAAACGAGCGTCAGCACGAGCCCGATCCCTGAGACCATCATGCTGGTCAGAAGGTGCTCCCGCTTGATGAGCAGCCCGGCGACGAACTTCAGGACTATCAGGGCGATCGCCAGGATGGCGAAAATCTGGCTGAGGCTGTACATGATGACCAAAAGCGCGGCGAACACGAAGTCGGACTGGTAGTTGGTCGCCCTGAAAGTCTCCTCGTAATTGAGTTTCAGGACGATCAACGCCATCGGCACTACCCAGCAAAGGCCGTTGAGCGGGTTGGTGATGAACAAAAACAAAAGCAGGTTGATCGCCGCCGCCGCGACCAGGACCATGCCCAGCTTGAAGCCGTCGCGCCTTTGCGCGTGATCGTGGAAAACGCCCGTGAACCCCAGCGCGCTGATCGCCGCGAAGACGACAAGCAGCGAATAGCTGGAGAAATACGCCGCGTAGGGATCGAAAAGCGTTTGCTGGTTGACTTCGAACAGGAAGATCCAAAGCAGGTTCAGCGCGTTCCACGACGTGTAAAGGATTTGCTTGGGGTCGTTGGTCGGGTCGAACACCTGCGTGTCCCACGTCAGCAGCTTGGAGAAATAGTTCGTCAGCCCCTGCTGGTAGGACCCGAACGGCAGGTTCGTGTTCAGGGTCGGGTTGTACTCGATGTTGTTCGACAGGAACCAGGTGGCCGCCACCACCAAAAAGACCGCGAGGCAGAACCACGCCGTCAGCTGGTTGGTTTTCTCCAGCGAGAAGCTGTATCTCCAGTTCAGCCCGTACAGGACGATCAGGAAAAGCTGCATGATCAGGAGCACGATCGCGTACTCGCTGATCCGGCTGGGGATCACGAAAACGAGCAGCGAGAACAAAAAGACGAACCCAAGGAACACGAAGAACCCCAGACTCGTCAGCAGGTACGCGTTGTGCTGCGGGAAAAACCGTTTCAGGAATTTCCCGATGAAGTAGCTGTTGAAAAAATAAATTAGCGGGACCGCGCATGCCCCAACTACCGTCAACGGCAAGCGATTACCTCCGCTAATTTTTTAAGGTGATTCAAAGATTTAATGGAGCAGATGACGAGAATCGAACTCGCGTCTCAACCATGGCAAGGTTGCGTTCTGCCACTGAACTACATCTGCGCATGCGGCTTTATTATTATACCACGCTAACAATAAAGCCGAACGAACTATTTGGACGCAGCCAGCCGGCGCATGCGCCGCGGCGCGGACACGCCAAGCAGCTCGAGCACGAAGCGGATCGCGGTGCCCACCGCGCGCGCCAGGTAATAGCGCTGCTTCTGCAGCTCGGGGTCGGCGACGTCCTTCAGCCTGAACCCGTTGTACCAGCCGTGGAACGCCTTGGCCAATTCGTGCACGAAGGTGATGAGCCGATGCGGCTCGAACGAGGTCACGACCTGGTGCAGCAGCGGGTCCAACGTCATCAGCATGTTGACCAGCTCCCGTTCTTTGTCCGACGCCAGCAAGTCGAACGTTTTGGGGTACGCGCGGCTCTTCAGCTTGACTTTCTTGAGCAGTTGGCAGATCCGCGCGTGGGCGTATTGGACGTAGAACACCGGGTTGGTGCTGTCCATCTTGGACGCCTTGGCCAGATCGATCACGATCGGCGATGACGGCGATTGCGCCAAAATGTACCAGCGCGACGTGTCCACGGACATCATCTTCAGCATGTCGGGGATCGTCACGGCGTTGCCCTTCCGCTTGGACAGCTTCACTTCCTGGCCGTCGTTGACCAGCTTGACCATCTGGATCAAGACGACGTTGAAGACGTTGGGCCTTATGCCCAGCATCGGCATCAGCGACTTCATCCGCTTGAAATGGCCCTCGTGGTCCGCGCCCCACACCTGCATGAACAGGTTGAATTTGCGCTGCCGCTTCAGGTACTGGTTACCGATGTCGGTCAGGAAGTAGGTCCGCGTGCCGTCGTTCTTGATCAGCACCCGGTCCTTGTCGTCGTGGCCCTGGTAGGTCGTCTTCAGCCACAGCGCGCCGTCTTTTTTGTACACGAACCTTTTCAGCTTGGTGTCTATGAGCTTTTCCAGGATGCCCGACTCGTAGACCTTCAGCTCGCTGGTCCAAACCTGGATCCGCACCCCGATCATGCGCAGGTGCTCGCGGATTTGCTGCACCATCGCGCCGATCGCGAACTTGTTGATCGCCCTTTTGGCGTGGGGATCCAGGATTTTCGCGTCGTCGTATTGTGTGTCCACGAACTTGGATCCGAACTTGGCCTTCATTTTCTTGGCGACCAGGTGCGGGTCCTCGCCGTGGTAGCCGTTCTCGGGGAACTTGACGGTCTTCCCGAACAGTTCCAGGTAGCGGCATAGGCACGAAACCTCGAACAGGTCGATTTGGTTGCCCATGTCGTTGAGCCAATAGTCGCTGACCACCTTGTGGCCCAGCGACTTGAAGACGTTCGCCAGGCTTTGGGACACGTACGCGTTGCGCACGTGGCCCAAATGCAGCGCGCCCGTCGGGTTGGCCGAAACGTACTCGAAGTTGACCCGCTTCCGCTTTTTCTTCGGCACCTGCGCGGGTTGGTAGACCTTGCGCGGGTTGCGTTTCCTGAGGAACGGCGCCAACACCCGGGCATAGTAGTTGGGGTGGATGAAGAAATTGATGAATCCCGGGGCCACGACCTGGATTTTGGAGAAGAAGCGGTGGTTCTTTTTCCAGATCGCCTCGACGATCGCGTTGGCCGCGTCGATCGGGTGCTGCCCCGTGCCCTTGGCCACGATCATCGCGACGTTGGTCGCGAAATCCCCGAATTTGATGTCGCGCGCCCGCTCGACCGCGTAAGGCGACTTGCGCGGGTAGCGCAGCGAACGCAACGCCTGATCGACGCATTTCTTTATGAATAGATAGTTCATCGGAATGCCGTTAAGATATTTTAAATGCGAATTTTACGTAATAAATTTTATATTATTTAAAACAAACTTTAACCAAATAATACAAATATCGACATGAACGCGCCGGTCGCCGATCCCGCGAAAACGCCCAAACGCCCCGATCGGGGCAAAATCGCCTCGGATCTGTCCAACGAGATAGGCGGTTTTTTCGCCCGGGAAAAAATGTGGAGGCTCAGCGCCAAGGTCGTCGCGCCAGCGCTGCTGGTGTCGCTTCTGTTCGGCTGCTTCGTTTTCGCGGACCAGATGCTCGTGCAGCATCTCGCGCCGTTCGACGGCAACGCGTATTTCGCGCCGATCCAGGCCGCGCTTGGCGCGGACTGGGCCAACGCCTTGGCCGCCGTGTACGGCACAAGCGCGGTCGAGCCGTTCAAAATCAACCAGGACCTGATCCGCGGCGCGCTGACGTATTCGGGGGCGATCGTCCTGGTCGTGCTGTCGCTTGGGCTTTTCGTGAGCACCGGCGCGTCGGTGCTGTACAGCAAGGGCTTCGCGTCGAACGACGCGGCCCTGAGGGCGAAGGCGGTAAGCAACGGGTTTTGGGGCTCGCTTGGGTTCGGGGTCGCCTTCGGCGCGCTGATGGCCGCGGCCCAAAGCCCGATCCTGGCGGCCATGCTTTCCGACCCGCAAACGACCGCGCGCGACTCGGCGGCCGCGCTTTACGGCGGCGCGGGCGCCCTGGCCCCCGAGCAGGCCGCGTTGGTCGCGGGCGCGACCCAGGCGCAGACCGAGGCCTTGCTTTTTGCGTTCTACTCGGGCCGGAACGACGCAATCCTGAAGCTGGCGAACGATTACGTGTATTTCCTGTCCGCGTGCGTGCCGCTGGCGTCGACGCTGAACTTTTTCGTGTTCATGCTCCGGGTCGAGAAAAAGAACCTTTGGATCACGTGTTTCGCCGCCGGGGCGAACGCGCTCAACGTCTTTTTGGACTTCGTTTTAATCTACTGGGCGAAAGCCGGGATGGCGGGTAGCGGCGCGGCCACGCTTTTGGGGTATTCCGCGAACCTGGGCTGCGTGCTCGCGTTCGTTTGGGCGCTGGACGCGAAAGGCGCGACGGAGCTGGGGTTCGCGCGCCTGCGCCCGGCCAAGCCGGATCCGGCGCTGCTGCGCTCGTGCTTCGCGCTCGGGTCGGGGACGTTTCTGCGCGATCTGTCGCTCGCGGTCGCGAACGTGGTCTACGTGCCGGTCTGGGCGGCGACGATCAGCGCGACGGGCGGCGCGAACGTCCTGGTGCACGCGCTTGGCGTCAGCCCCGCGCCGATCTACAACCTGTTTTTCTTCGCGATCTTCGGCATCGCGGACGGGTTGCGGCCGATCATGGCGTACAACCATTCCGCCAAAAACCCAAGTCGCGTCGCGCAGACGTTCCGTTGGGGCATGTACATCGGGCTATTGTACGCGTCGGCCGCGAACGCCGCGATCCTGACGCCGGCCTTCGTGCCCGCCCAGGGCAACGCGTTCCTCGTGTTTTTGGGCGCGGGCGACTCCGCGGGGGCGATCATCCCCCTCCGCGAGGAAATCCTGCGCCTGTTGCTGCCCGCCATGATGCTGCAGCTGCCCTTTTTGGCGCTGACCGCCAGCTCCATCGGGTACGTCCAGGCGACCGAGCGCAAAACCCTGAACGCCGTCTTCTCGGTCGCCCAGGGTTCCATAACGTTTTTCCCGACGCTTTATTCGGTCAGCGCGATCGCGGTCGCTTTGAACTCGTGGCGCCTGATGGTGTTCGCGGGGTTCGTCAACATCGTCGTGTCGTCGCTGGCCGTTTTCGCGGCGGCGGGGGTTTGCCTGTGGAAATCCGCGCGGAAGGCGGAAGCGGCGCGTTACGGGCGCTTGAGCCTGTCGTAAAGGGTGAGGCGTTCCCACGGCGCGCCCTCGCGCCCGAAATGCCCGTAGGTCGCGTAAGGCAGGTAGCTCATCTCCTTCATGCCGAAGGCTTGGACGATATCGCTTAGGCTGTGCGCGAACGTCGCGTCCACGCGTCTGGCGATCTCGGGCAGCGGGATCGCGTTGGTGCCGAAGCAATCGATCGAGACGTCCAGCGGCCTTGGGTCGCCGATCGCCCAGCTGATCCGCGCCTCGCACTCGGTCGCCCATCCCAGGGCGACCACGTGTTTGGCGATCCACCGCGCGTAGTACGCGCCGGTGCGGTCGACCTTCGTGTAGTCCTTCCCGCTGTAAGCGCCCCCGCCGTGCCGCGCGTACGGCCCGTACGAGTCGGCGACGAGCTTGCGCCCGGTCAGCCCGGTGTCGCCGATCGGCCCGCCGACCGAGAAGGTGCCCAAAGGGTTGATCGCGCAAACGCCCCGATCCAGGGACGCCAGATCCTTCGCGAACCCCGCGCGGGCCAACACGGGCAAAACGACGCGTTCTAGCATCAATCTGCGGAATCCGGGCAGGTTCGCGTTTTCCGCGTGCTGGGCGGAAACGATGATCCGTTTGATCCGCACCTCGTTGCCCGAATACTCGCACGTGACCTGGCTTTTCATGTCGCTGCGCAAATCCGGGATCGCCTTCGCGACCCGCGCCGCCTCGGCCTGCCTGAGCAGCTCGTGCGCCAGCCACGTGCCCCACGGCATCAACGACTCCGTCTCCGCGACCGCGTAACCGATCGTGATGCCTTGGTCGCCCGCGCCAAGGCCTGCGCCCGACCCGTCGACCAGCCGCCGGATTTCGTCGGACTGCGAGTTGATGTTGGATATGATCGTGAAATCGTTTTCCGTGTAGCCCAAAGGCTTGATGACGTCCCACGCGCAGCGCACCACGTCCGCGTACCGGTCTGTCGTGATTTCCCCGCCGATCAAAATCAGCCGGTTGCTCGCGAGCACCTCGCACGCGACGCGGCTGTCGGGCGAGACGCGCAGGATGTTGTCCAAAACCGAATCCGCGATCTGGTCGCAGATTTTGTCGGGGTGGCCTTTGCCCACGGATTCGCTCGTGAAAACCCCGAAACGCCGGTGCGTGGTTCGCATGTGTCTTTCCTTGGAGATAGAATTGGAAACAATTTTACTGGAAATTTCGGGTCTTCGCGCACAAAACGGAAGCGGGGCCGGTCCGGCCCCGCCTCACGGAACTAAACGATCGGGCCCGCCTTATTCCGGCAAGACGAACTCGATACTTTTAATCAACGCGCCCGTCATCGGGTCGGTCAAAGCCGCGTTGACCGCGTCGACCAATTCCGCGAACGTCTTGCCTTCCTCGGCCAACGCCAGTTCGGATAGATCGAATCTCGCCGCGTTCGGGTATTTGGACGCGAAGGCGACGAGTTCTTGGACCAAGACGTCGAAAGCGACCGGCCCCGACGGGGAAGCCACCTTGACCTCGAAAACCGATGACCATCCGTCCGGGTTGTGGTCCCAATAGTCGATCCGCGAATCGTTGGACCGTTCGGCCGGGCCAACCAAGGTTTCGGTCACGGGGTTTGGCGAACCCGAGGTGAACACTTCCACGCGCCCGACGTAGAAGCGGCCCGTGCCGTCGGTCAGCGGCGGGACCGTCACCCCGTTGAACGACGCGATTTTAGTGCCGCGCAAATCCCATCTGTATATGTACCCGCCCGAGAAGTGGCCTTGGAACGCGCGTTCCTTGATCCGTCGGCCGTAGACAATGTTCACGGCTTGTTGCAGCGACCCGACCGCCAGATCGGCGCGCCCGCTTAAATCGATCGAGTCGAAAACGGCGCCGAACCCCTGTTCGTGGATCAACGCGGCCTTTTCGGGCAGCGCCAAGGGATCGATCGCCTTGACGTTGGGCGAGTTTATCTCCAGTTCCAACAGATCGCTTGGGAACGCGAACGGCGCGATCGACGAATAGGTCCCTTCCAACGCGAGCTTCCTCAACCCGGCGAAACCCGCCAAGGCGGGAAGGTCGGTCGCGTTGGCGTCGGTCAGCCCGGTCACGCGCAGATAGCCGATTTCGTGGGTTTTCGCCAAATCGGACAACAGCCGCGCGGCTTCGCTCGCGCCGTATTTGGCCACGAACCCGCCGTAATCGACGTCCAGGGCCTTAACCTCGTCCGCGACCCCCGGGTGGACCGATTTAAGTAAATCGGTCGAAACGATCGACGCCAGCTTGACGTGCTTCAGGATCCGCGTGACGTTGCTGTCGAACGTGGCCTGCACGAACCTTTCCGCGGTCGACCATCCCGGGAAGACCATCGCCTTGACGTGGCTTTGGGTTCTGGTGTGCACGTAATCGTAAAAATGGTTCCCGTACGCCAAGATCGGCATGTACGCGCGTTCGTTCCCGAACGATTCGGTGACGCTGATTTCGCGTTTGGTCCCGTCGACCGTCGTCGCCTCGACCGTCCTGGACCAAAGCGGGTCGCGGTCGGAGACCGGTTCGGGCCTCGCGTTTCGCTTGGTTGCGGCGAAAATCAGGTTGCCCGACGCCGCGTGAGCGCCAAACCCCGTTTCGTCCGGGTTTGTGGCGGTGTCGGCAAACCCGCCCGGTTGCGCGACGGCCGCCTGGGTCGGCGCGGTTTCAGCGAGCGGTACGGCGATTCCCGCGCCCAAGCCGCCGACGGCCAACGCGCAAAGCCCAAGCGCCAGGCGCCGCGCCCTTGCTTTTTTGTTGATTCGATCCATGTCGTTCGTTTCTCCCCCGAAAAAAAGACGTGACGAAGAAATTATATCCGAAAAAACCGCGCTTTCGGACGGCTTTTTGGGCTATATATATCCAATATATATAGAAATTATTCGACGGTGACGGATTTGGCCAGGTTCCGCGGTTTGTCGATGTCGCATCCCCGTTCCGCGGCGACGTAGTAGGCCAGAAGCTGCAGCGCGATCGCGTTCAGGACCGGCGCCAAAAGCGGGTCGGTCGCGGGCACCAAAATCATGTCCTTGAACTTGATTTTGTCCTTGTCCGCCTTTTTGTTGGTTATCAGGAGCGTCGCCGCGCCCCGGGCGGCGACTTCGATCGCGTTGGAGACCAATTTGTCGTAAACGTGCGGTTGGGTCGCCAGGGCGATCACCAGCACGCGGTCCTCGATGAGCGAGATCGTGCCGTGCTTGAGCTCGCCAGCGGGGTACGCCTCCGAATGGATGTAAGAGATTTCCTTCAGCTTGAGCGATCCTTCCAGGCAGGTGACGTAATCAAGGCCCCGGCCGATGAAAAAGACGTTTTTTTGCGCATGGTATTTAGACGCGATCTTTTGGATCTGCCTTTTGTCCGCCAGCATCTTCTCGATCAGCTTGGGCAGTTTGGCGAACTGGGTTAGGGTCCGCGCGACGGCCTTGGCGGTCGTCGTCTTGCGCAAGACGCCCAGATGCAGCGCGAAAAGCGCCATCATGCACACTTGGGCCAAATACGCCTTGGTCGTGGCGACCGCGATCTCGGGGCCCGCCTGGGTGTAAAGCACCACGTCCGCCTCACGCGCGATCGTCGACGCGACCACGTTGACGATCGCCACGGTCAACGCGCCGCGCGCCTTGGCCTCGCGCAACGCCGCGATCGTGTCCGCTGTCTCGCCCGACTGGCTGATGAGGACGCAAACGTCGCTTTCGCCCAGGATCGGGCGCTGGTAGCGGAATTCGCTGGCGACGTGCGCGGCGGTCTTGATCCGCGCCACGCTTTCGATCAGGTTCTGCCCGATCATCCCCGCGTAAAGCGCCGAGCCGCACGCGACGATCGAAAGGCTGGAGATCTTTTTCAGCCGTTCCACGGTCTTTCGCGCGAACCCGAACGAAACCGTCTTGTTCTTCGCGTAAATCCGCAACAGGTTCTCGACCACTTTGGGCTCCTCGTGGATTTCCTTGAGCATGTAGTGCTTGAAGCCCGACTTCTGGATCTTCGATGCGTCCCAGCTGATTTTGTTGACGGGCTTGGGGACGATCCTGCCCGCCGAGTCGTAAACCGTCGTCTTGCCCGCCTCGACGATCGCGATTTCGTCGTCGTCCAGCAAGACGTAATCCTTCGTGCGCGCGACGAACGCTCCCACGTCCGACGCCAGGTAGTTGAACCCTTTGCCCAAACCGATCACCAATGGGCTGTCGCGCTTGACCGCCACTATCCGGTCCGGGTGGTCCTTTTGCACGATCGCCAAGGCGAACGATCCCTTCAGCTCGCGCAAGGCCTTGCGCACGACGTCTTGGATCGGCGCCTTGGGATCTTGCCGGAAATGGTAATCGATGAGGTGCGCGACGTTCTCGGTGTCGGTCTCGGACCTGAATCTATAGCGCTTGGACCTGAGGAAGGCGTGGATCTCCTGGAAATTCTCGATGATCCCGTTGTGCACGATCGCGAAATTGTCGAACCGGATGCCGCCCTGCAATGGGTGGGAATTCGCGTCCTTCGGCTCGCCGTGGGTCGCCCACCGGGTGTGCCCGATGCCGCAAAGCGACGACAGGTTCTTGATTTTGGCCAGTTTGCCTTCCAAAACGCCAATCCGGCCTTTCGCCTTGACGACCCTGAACCCGTCGCGCTCGAACCACGCGATCCCCGCCGAGTCGTAGCCGCGGTATTCCAAGCTTTTCAATCCGTCCACGATGCCCGGGACGACGTTTTGTTGTTCGCTGATGAATCCGATGATTCCGCACATAAACGTTTCGCGCCTGTTTTCTTGAATTTGTATGATTTTAAAATAATATCGGCTTTTTTAAAGTTTTTTGGGGACCGCCGGGCGGCGTTCCAGAAAACCTTTGGACCCAGTCTTAAGTCCCGGTCGCGACCGGGGTGGAGCCTACTAAACGCCGTTCGCGCACGCCTTGGCCCAACCGAGCGCCGCCTTGCCCAAAGCCCCTCCGACCAAATGCGCGTACGCCGCGTCTATAACCAAAATTATCAGCGGGCTCGCGTAACTGACGTTTTGGAGGGTCTGGCTTTGGTTGATCGGGGCAATCTGGTTGAGGGTGACGAGGATCAAGACGATTGCCGCGTTCAACGCGACGAAAACGGCGACGTAAACGGATCCGGCGACGTCGATTTTCCTATGGAACCGGTTGTTCGCCCCGAAAATCGCGCAAACAGCCTTCAACGTGCCCAGAAACCAAAACCCCGTCGAAAACAGGTACCAAAAGCGTTTGTCCGAAGAAACCAGCCGCCATTCGTAAGGCCCGTGGTGGGGCGCCCAGGCGACGGACGCGTCGAACTTGACGCGGCCTTTGTAAAAGATCTCCAAATCCTGCTTGAAAACTTCCGTGGCGCGGGTCTCGTCGAAGCGAAACAGCGAATAATAGGCGAGATACGGTTTCTTTATGTCGAATAGGTTATTGACGACGTTTCCCATGGTCGATTCGAAAGAATACGGGGTCGCGTCGGCGTCGACCGCGTCCCAATCCACGGACGGTTCCCCCGCCGCGGCGCGGCGCTTTTCGTAAGCGCGGGGCAACCTCTTGGGATGGGAACGCAGATAGATTGGGTGGTAAACCAGCTGGAAAAGCGACCATATGGCGAGGACGATCATATAGGTTTCCAACTTAATGGCGTTGTCGGCCGATTCGTCCAAGGTGAGGGTCAAAGGCCAATACAGCGCCGTGAATAAGGCGAAAACGAAACAGGCGATCACGAACACGCCGGTCGATCGGAAAACGGTTTTGCGGTAATGTTTCGCGATGAATGCGCGTTCACGAAACTCAACGAATCAAGACTGAAATACAATTAAGTATGTGATGCTATTAAAGATGGGCACGATTACCGCCCATCAAGGCAACCCCGTTCGTGCGAATCTTTTGATTAAAACAAAATCTTGCTCGGCATGCATAACATCTAAATATTATAAGAACGGATAATTAAAAATAGCGCTGCATACATTTATAGCAAAAAGACAAAAACCTAAAAAAACCAAGTCCAACCGGGGATGCTCAAGATGTGGAAATAACGCCTGCTTTAATTGTGCAAGAAGCTGTTTTTACAAAATTTAGTGAAGATTTTATAATATTGATAAAATTAACAATTTCTCTCGGAATGTGCCCGATACCAACAACTCAATTTACAGCGCTATATACATTTATAAATTTTACGTTTTTAACTTTAAGGTATTCAGGGTGGTTTTTATAAATTTCGTACATTCCGCCGTATGCCGCTCCTTCAATCGCAAATAATAACGCTTGTGTTGATGCGGCTATTGCATTCGGAACCGTTACGCCGAATCATCAAGAAGTGGCTCAATAAGCGGCGGCTAATGCGGCCGCCGCTCCTGCGAAATAACCAGCCTTTATGCCAGCTTCGCGCATCATTTCCAATATGTATGAGGGAGATTTGGCATCTATTTCTGTCAAAAGACTTTTGTTTGTCAAAGATGCACTTGATTTTTGCAAGTTCTCATCACTATTAAGTTTTATTTCATGTAAATCAATTTCTTGTCGTTCAAACGAATAACCATTTTTATTAGCAATTTCTGCTAAATTTTTAACGGAAAATTGATTATTTAAATAGGAGTCAAAATATTCCAAAGTTTTTATTTCTACGTATTCATAAACTTCCCGGGTTGGTTTTTTAGAATGATCAGATTTTAAAAGCATCCGATCTTTTTGAAAAGAATCATTAAAAAACTTCTAATTTCGTTTTTCATTTGATTTTCATATTCTTCGTTCTTATATTCCGAAATTGCTTTTTGCACTTGGTCGCTTGTTTGCGTTAATGTGTCCAGATAAGAACTTTCTTTATGTACGCCTGATGCAACAATCGGGATAGTTACAATTGCGCTTAAAAATGCGCTGGCAACAAAAATAAATTTTTTTCTTCATTTTTCTAAAGACAATCGCAAAATATTTTTTTGAATTTTGCGGAGTCGATTGTACCAAAAAAACGCTTATGAAGCAAGCAAACGTAGGTCTATACGATTAAACAAAAATTAAAAAGTGCGTGTAGCACTAATTATTTTTAATGGTTTAACCACAAAGCATAGAGATTCAATTATTAAACAAGTTTATGCGACACTACGCCAGCTGCGCCTCGAGCTCCAGAATGATGTCGCGCAGCTCCGCGGCCCTTTCGTACTCTTGCTTTTTCGCCGCGTCCAGCATCTGCCTGCGGAAATCGGCGATCAGTTTCTCGGTCGCCTTCTTGCCCTTGTTCTTGCCCGACACGAAATTCGCCAGGTCGCGCGCGGTCTGCTTGTTGCTCAAGTCGCTGTAAATCGGCTTGACGATCGTCCGCGGCGTGAGTTTGTGCTTCTTGTTGAACGCCAATTGCGTGTCGCGGCGCCGGTTCGTCTCGCCGATGGCGGTCCGCATCGCATCGGTCACGGCGTCCGCGTACATGATGACCCGCCCCTCGACGTTCCGCGCGGCGCGGCCGACCAATTGGATCAACGATTTGTCGCTGCGGAAAAACCCGGGCTTGTCCGCGTCGAAGATGCACACCAGCGACACCTCGGGCACGTCCAGGCCCTCGCGCAGCAGGTTGATGCCGACCACGCAGTCGTACTTGCCCCGGCGCAAATCGTTGATGATGAGCGCCCGTTCCAGGGTCTTCAGCTCGTTGTGCAGGTAAGCGACCTTGATGCCGCGCTCCTTGAGGTACTCGGTGAGATCCTCGGCCATCTTGATCGTCATGACGGTCACGAACGTCCGCTGGTCCTTTTTTATCTGCGCGCGCAGCTCCCCGATCAAGTCGTCGATTTGGTTTTTCGCGGTCCGCACCTCGACGCGCGGGTCCACCAGCCCCGTCGGGCGGACGAGCTGTTCGACCACCAAACCGCCCGAATACTCGATTTCCCATTCGTTGGGCGTGGCGCTGACGAAAATCACGCGGTCCAGCTTCGCCTTGAACTCCTCGAAGTTCAGCGGCCGGTTGTCCAACGCGGACGGCAGCCTGAACCCGTATTCGACCAGGCTGGTCTTTCGGGATTTGTCCGTGTTGAACATGCCCCGCACCTGGGGCACGGACATGTGCGACTCGTCGATGACCATCAGCCAGTCGTCGCCGAAATAGTCGAACAGCGTGTACGGGGTCTGGTTCTCGTCGCGCAGCTCGAGGTGGCGCGAATAGTTCTCGATCCCGTTGCAGAACCCGAATTCGCGCAGGCTTTCGAGGTCGTACTTGGTGCGCTGCTCGATCCGTTGGGCCTCGAGAAGGCGGTTTTGCGCCTTAAATTCCTTGACGCGCGCCTTCAGCTCGGCCTCGATGCGCCGCAGCGACTCGTCCATCCGGTCGCGGTTCATCAGGTACTCGTCCGCGGGCGCGATGACGTACGCGTTCAGCCGCTCGATCGCGTTTCCCGTGAGCGGGTCGACCTTGACGATGTCCTCGAGCGTGTCGCCGAAAAACGACAGGCGGACGTAGAATTCGTTAGTGTACCCGGGCGCGATCTCGATCACGTCGCCGTTGATCCGGAAATTGCCCGGGGCCAGATCGACCCGGTTGAATTTGTAGTTGAGCCCCGCCAGCCTGCGCTTCATGTCCGCCAGCCTATAGTCGTTCTTCGTCTTGACGATGATCCGGAACGCCTCGAAGTCCTCGGGCGAAGCGCTTGGGTAGATGCACGCGATCGACGCGACCACGATCACGTCCCTGCGCGACGCGAGCGAGTTCAGCGTCGCCAGCCGCAGCATCTCGATTTCCTGGTTGGTCACCGACGATTTCTCGATGTACGTGTCCGTGCGCGGCAAGTACGCCTCGGGTTGGTAGAAATCGAAGTACGACACGAAATACTCGACCGCGTTGTCCGGGAACAGTTCCTTGAATTCGGAGTAAAGCTGCGCGGCGAGCGTCTTGTTGTGCGCCAAAACGAGCGTCGGCTTGTTGATCGCCTGGATCACGTGCGCGACCGTGAACGTCTTCCCCGTCCCCGTCGCGCCCAAAAGCACCTGGTTTTTCACGCCTTTGCGCAGGTTGCCCGTCAGCGCCCGGATCGCCTCGGGCTGGTCGCCCGCGGGTTCGTAGCCGCTGACGATCCGGAATTTGTCTTGTTTCATTCGTTGAGCCACCCGACGGGTTCGCCCGTCACCCGTCATTATATGCCTATTTTCGGGTTTCGACAGAAACGCCCGCCAAATCCGTTTTGTAGCCGCCGGTTTTCTTGATCACGAAATGGTTGATAAAAGGGAAGCCGAAGAACCA
>CAZPGT010000002.1:0-3823 GCA_964586345.1 uncultured Mycoplasmatales bacterium
GTGAGCAATTCGCTTATGTCGCCCGCTTTGTCCCCGGCGTCGAAGAAGGCCAGCGAATCGGCTTTCTTGTCCTGCTCGAATTTCCTGAGCAGCGCCAGGCACGATAGCAGGCTGTCCTTGGACGTGGACTGGCAGTTAATGGCGATCAGCCTGTTCTTTTTGGAACCAGACGCGCGGAACAGCTTTTCCACCAGCGCGGGGCGCGAGAACTGCCTGATCGCGCTTTGGTTTTCCTGCAGGTATTTTCTCAATGACTCGTCGTGTAATAGCATAGGCTAACTTTTGCTCTTCAGCATCTTTTTGCGGTTAACGCTGATGATCGAATTCGCGTATTTGCGGATGTCCTCGCTTGACAGGCGCCCCCCGCGCGGGTCTTGGCCCAGGAACCGCGCCCTGCGGAACGTGGTTTGCTCTTCTGGGGCCTGGGCTGGCGCTGGCTGGGCGAAAGGCGCTTGGGGCGGCTGCGGCTGGGGCGCGAAGTATTCGGGCGCCGGGGCGTAACCCACGGTCGGGTCGGCGGCGAACGAAAGATCCTGCCATTCGGACGGGAACGGTTGGTCGATCACGGGCAGCGGCGCGGCTTGGGCCATCGCGTTGAAGTTCGCGCTGTTTTGGGCGTAGATCCGGTCGACTTCGCTGTTCAGCTTGGTGACGATTCTGTCCGTTATCGTGTCGGTCAGCTGGCTGATCAATTCCTCTTGGCTGGCGCGGGGCTGGTCGCTGACGATCGCCTTTTCGGACTCGTTGAGCGTTGGTTCCGAGTAAACCGGCGCGCTGACGCCCTCGTAAGGGTTGGACGGCGCTTCTGGTTCGGGCTCGGGGTCGGCTGCGGCGCGGCCGGGCGCGAAACTCGTCTTGCGGATCAAATCGATTTTGGCCTTCAGCTGGTCCAGGTAGGCGTTTTTCTTCTCGTCGAGCTCGTTTTGCTGCTTGATCAAATCGTCCAGGCGCGAGTCGATCTTGGTTTCGACGCTGTCGCTCAGGCTTTCGATTTCCTTTTCCAAAAGCATTTGCTTGGTGCGGTAGCTTTGGTCGAACAGGTCGCGGTGGTCCTTGGCGAAACGCCTGTAAATCACGTCGTCGCTGGTGGCGTCCGCCTCCAGTTCGCGGTTGACGACTTGCCGCGACTGGTCCTCGATGACGTCGTTGATGTGGTTGATCATGCTGCGTTGCTCGTTCAGCAGCGAGCTTTGGTAGTCCATGCGGATCTGCTCGAGCAGCTCTTTGTGCTTGTTGCGCTCGTTTTCCAGAAAAACCTGCCACTTGTTCTCGCGCTCGAGGTTGGCGTTCTGGATTTCGTTCAGCTCGTTTTCGATCACGTTGCGGATGTCGTGGATCTCGGACGCGAGCTTGTCGTTGGACTCGGTCGCGGCGTTGATCGCGCTGACGAACGGCGGGTTGTCGATCTCGCGGTCGGCTCGCGGCGCGGCGGCCGTTTTCCTCGCGGCGCGCTTGACGTCGCGCAAATAGGATTCCAGGTTGTCCAGCCTGCGGTAGTGGCCGACCAGCTGGTCGTGGCAGTTGGCGACGTGCTTTTTGACGATCATGTCGTTGGAAAGCATGTCGAACATGATGTTGTTGGAGAACAAGACCTCCAAGTAGGGGCGGATCCGCCTCAGCACGCGGCCCGACGCGCGCGAAACCGCCAGCAAAAGGTTCTCGGACATGTCGGCCAGGCTTTTGAACCAAACGTCCCTGAACTGCTGCTTGAGCGAACCGACCTCGCCCAGGATTTCGTCCAGATCGTCCTGGTCCTCGAAGCCGTTGTCCTTCAGGATCTCGTACTTCAGCTTGATCGAGTTCATCGCGACGTTGATTTGCAGAACGATTTCCTCGAACCCGATGCTGAATTCGTCGAGCAGATAGCCGATTTTCTTGGCTTGCCCGGTCTCCTTGTCCTCGAGCTTGGCTTTCAGCAGGCCCAACTCGTTTTGCAGCTTTTCGATCTTAGGGTTGTAATGATCCAAGGTCATGTTCTCGTAGTCGCGGCCGCCTAGGTTCTGCCGCAACGTCGCCAAAGAGCGGCTGTGCTCTTTCTTGATCGCGCTGATTTCCTTGGCGATCGTGGAGAGAACCTCGTCCCTTTCGCTCATGCCGCCGCTGCGTCTGTGTTGAGTTGCGCTCATGTCATTTTTCCCTAAAATTTAATATATCGGAGGACAATTTTATTTGTCGAGTAAATCCTTGATGTTTTTGATTTCGTCGGTTAGCTTCTGGATTTGCATCTGCTTTTCGGACTGGATGTTCTTGGCCCGGTTCTTTTTCGCCAAATCGTTCATGTAGTTGTGGCGCAGGATTTGGTCGCGCTCCTGCGCGTAGCGTTGGCGTTCGGCCTCCAGGATCCGCTTGGTCTCGTCCAGGATGCTTTTGGCCTCGCTGTCGGCCTTGGCGTCGCGGGGAGCGCGCGCCTCCTCGACGCGGCGGCTTTCGGCCATCGCCTTGTATTGGGCCAGCTTGTCCGCGATGCGGTCGCGGTCGTTGCGCATCAAAAGCAGCTGGTTGTTGAAGTTGGTGCGGATTTCGTTGATCATGTTGCGCAATTCGCGTTCCTTGTTCTCGAACTCGCGCACCCGCTGCTCGTCGCGCATGTTGTATTCGTTCAAAAGCGCCTGGCGCTGCTTTTCGAACTGCGCCATCTGGGTGGACAGGATCGTTTTGATCTCGCCCAAGATCTTTTCGCTGCCGTCGGTTTGGGGCGAAGCGGTCGGCTCTGGCGGCAACGGCGCTGGGGCCGCTGGCGGCTGCGGCTTGTCCGCTTGCGCCTTGAGTTCGGAAAGCACGCGGTTCATTTCCCGGAACTTTTCGCGGGTGTCGTGCGCCAGCGCGTGCAACAGGCGGTTGATTTCGCGGTCCTCGCGGTGGTGTCCGTGTTCGTGCGGCGGATGGTGCGGCTTGTGGTGGTGGGGCGCCTCGAGCTGCTTCTTTTGCAGTTCCAAAACCTCTTTGAGCCGCTTTTCCATTTCGTCGCGGCGGCGGTTGGCCTCGGTGAGCTCGAAGCGGTGCTCCTGCTTGAGCATCTGGATTTGCTGTTGCTGCACGAGGCGTTGCATCTGCAGCAACGGGTTTATCATCCCGTTTTGCTGCTGGTCGGCGTAATGGGAGCGGGGGTGGTGGTGGCAGTGTGGGCAGGGCAACGCGTTGTGGTGGTTTGAGTTGTGGTGCATACGTTCATCTCCTTCGTTTGTGCAGCATTCGCACCGGTCGTCGAGTCGGATCAGGGCTTTTTTCTTGTCGTTCCATTCCTTGATTTGGGCGTCCAGGCTGTTTTTGTTGTGGATCAATTCCTGGCGGACCGACTCCAAATCGTGCTCGCGCCGCTCGAGCGCTCTGTAAATCCTATTCAAATATTTGAGCTTCGCCTGGGAATCTTTTTTGAATTCCGCCTGCTTTTGCTGCAGCGCGGACGCTTGCTTTTGCAGATCCTCGGCTTTCGTGTTGTGGGACTTCCACGCGTTCTCTAGCTCGGCTTCTTTCATTTTCTGCTCGAAGTCGGTCTGCTTGACCTTGGTGAACAGGGACTTCAGCTGCGACTTCTTCGCGTTCAGCTCGCGGTTGAAGCGCTGGAAGTTGTGCAACGTGCGCTGCTTGGCCATCTCGAGCCTGTTTTGCTCGTCGATGATCGCCTGCTTCAGGTCCAAAAACTGCTCGTATTGGTGTTTTAGCCGCATCTCGTTGGTGAACAGCGAATTGTTGCGGCTGTTCAGCGCGGCCGCCTTCGCGTCTAATTCTTTGTCTCTTTCCATTAATTCTTGCTCGCGTTGTTGAATTTTGCGGTGTTCGGCGTTGATCCGGTCCAGTTCCTCCAGGCGTTTGGCATCGAATT
>CAZPGT010000002.1:3833-27868 GCA_964586345.1 uncultured Mycoplasmatales bacterium
CGAATTCGCCGCGCTGGGAATTCAAGGCCTGCAGCGCGTCCTGGATTTCCTTGAATTTAGCCGCCTGCTCGGAGTCCAGCTTGCGCAGCCGCCGCTTCTCGAGCCCGATTAGGCGGGCGCGGTAATCGAGTTTGTGCTCCAGGTTCTTCAGGCTGTTCAAGACGCTTTGGCGGAACGTCTCCAGCTCGGCCGCCTGCGCGTTGATTTCGTCTTGCTGCCGCCGCAGCGCGCCCGCGCCTTGATCGAACTTTTGCTTGGAGATTAGCGTTTTGCGGCGCAGTTCGCGCAGCCGGTCGAATTCCGCGCGCACTTTCTTGGAACGGTCGTCGAGCTGGCCTTGGCGGGTGTTCAGCTGCGCCTGCTCGCTGCGGATCCATTCCAATTCGTCGCTGCGCTCCTTGTCGAGTTCCGCGCGCTGGCTTTCCAGCCGGCGCAGGATTTCGCTGATTTCGCGGTTTTTGCGTTCCTGCGCAAGCGACTGGCGGTGCAGCGAGCGCTGGCGGTCCTCCAAGTCGGCCTCGAAGTCGTGCAGGCCGCTCAAAACGTCCTGGCGGTATTTCTCCAAGTCGGCCGCCTGCTTGCGGATTTGGTCGTGCTGCGCCCTCAGCAGCCGCGCGTCCTCGTCGAATCTCTGGCGCGAGATCAGCGTCTTGGTGCGCAAATCCTTCAATTCCGCGAACCGGTCCTCGATTTCCTTGGCCCGGTCGTTCAGGCGGGCTTGCCGCTCGTTCAGCTCGACCTGCCCCGCGCGCAGCCACTTCAGGTTGTCGGCGCGCTCTTTGTCCAGCTCGCTGCGCTGGGTTTCCAGCCGCCGCAGCGTCTCGCTGATTTCCTGGTCCTTGCGCGACTGCGCCTCGGAGTGGACGTTCAGCAAATCCTGGCGTTGCAGCAGGTGGCGCTCGAAGCGCTTGAGCTGCTCCAAGGCGCGCTCCTTCATGCCGTTCAGCCGATCCGCCTGCCTGTTGATTTCCTCCTGCTGGTCCGCGAGGCGCCGCACGTTCAGGTCGTATTTCTGCTTGCTGATCTGCGCCTTGAGCTTGAGATCCTTCAGCCTTTCGAACTGCGCGCTGATTTGCCGCGAGCGGTCCGCCAGATAGGCTTGGCGGTTGCTGAGCTCGGTCTGCTTCGAGCGGATCAGGTTCAGTTCTTCGCTGCGTTCTTTGCCCAATTCGGCGCGCTGCGACTCCAATTCGCGCAGCAGGTCGCGGATTTCTTCGTCCCTGTCCGCCTGGGCGCGGGAACGCATGTCCAAAGAACGCCGCTGCTGGCGCATTTGCGACAGCCGCTCGTCCAGGACGCGTTGCCGCGCGTCGAACTCGCGGTCGCGGGCGGCGCGGGCGGCCTCGCGCTCGAAGTCGCGCAATTCGTTCAGGACCGTGTCGCGCTTGTGGCTGATTTCCGCGTTGGCGCGCTCGATCGCCTCGCGCTTGGCGTTAAGCTCGCTGAATTTCTCTTCCAGCTTCTCGCCCGTCACGGCGGGGTTCTTTTGCATGTTCTGCAGGTTGCGCAGCTGGTTTTGGATGTTTTTGCTTTGGTTCTCTATTTCCCGCTGGCGCGCGTCCAACGCCGCCTGGCGCTGGCGCATCCGCTCCAAAAAATCCGCGTTTTCCCTGGATAGCGCGGCGCGGTCCTCGCCGGCGCGCCTTAGGATGCTTTGGATTTCCGCATCGCGCTGTTTCTTCGCGACGTAGTTCTCGTAACCCGGCGAATCGTCGGGCGTGACGTGGAAGGTGCGGTCGTCCAGCTCGTCGCGCATCCGCTGCAAATCGTTGAGCAGCGCGTTGTAGCGCAGATCGAAGGTGTGTTCCTTCGACTCCAGGTCGCGCTGGCGCTTGCGCAGCAGCGACAGTTGGTCGTTGAATTCCCCCTGGCCTCCCCCGCGCGGCCTTTGGGCGTTCAGGTCCAGGTTTTGGATGTCGCTTATCAAATCGGAGCGGAGCAAGGCGTTTTCGGTCTGCAGGTCCCGCAGGTCCGAATAATGCCGCTGCAATCGTTGCAATTCGTTTTGGCGGAACGTCTCGAATTTGTCGCGCTCGGCGTGCAGATTGTCCAAAAGGCGCCGGATCTGGGCCATCTTCGCCTCGTAGTCGCGTTGCATCTCCGCGGCGAATTCCCGTTGCTTGAGCATTTCGTCCGCCTGGTTCTTTTTCATCTGGCCGATGAGCTTTTCTTCGTATTCGTGCAATTTGTTGCTCAGCGAACTGCGCTGGCGCAGCAACTGCTGCTTTTCGTCCAGCAAATCCTGCTCCAGGCCGCGCAGTTCCTCCATCCGCCGCTCGGACGCGCCGCCGGGCGAGCCGCCGGTCTGCTTGAGCGAATTGAACTGATCCATCAGCACGTTGGTTTTCTCGTTCAGGTCGCCGACCTTGGTGTTGATCGTCTCGTACATGCTGTTCATCTGGGTGAAGAATTGCTCCTTGTCCAGATTCAGCTTGTCGACCGCCGCGTTGAACCGGGCGAGCAGCTCGTTGGTTTTCTGCGTCTGGCGGTCGAGCGTCGACCGCTTGGACTCGTTCATCGCGCCGATTTGCGCCTTCAGGTCGTCCAAATCCTTTTGGTAGACGCTGATTTTGTCCGCGAACTCGCGTTGGATCCGGTCGATGCTTTGCTGGTAGCGTCCGAATTCGGCCATTTCCCGGTCGTACGTTTTGTTAAGCTGCGAAGGCAGTTTGAGCGCGTCGCCGCCCAAAAGCTGCCTGAGCGTGTCGAAGCGGGCGTTGATGTCTTGCAGCTTCAGCACCCAATTCAGGATTTCTGGGTTCCACGACGCGTCGCCCGCCGGCGCGGACGCCTTTTGGTCGTTCGCGGCCTTGATGTTCTCGAGTTCCTTGAGCTTGCCGACGATTTTTGACTCGAGCGATCCGATCGCCTTGCTGATCGCCTTCCAGTCCTCGTCGAACCGTTCGTTCTTTTGTTCCAGGCTCAGCGATTCCTTGCGGATTTCCTTGATGTCCTGCGAGGTTTCGCTGACCGTCGAATTCAAATCGTCGGATCGGTCCAGCCGCGTCTGGGAGCGGTTGACCTTGTTCATCAGCCCCGCGGTGTTCTTTTGGATTTGGTCCAAACCGTCCTGCAGCGCGCCCAGTTTCGCGTGCAGTTCGCCCAAACGGTTTTCGACGTAATTCTCGAACGTCACCTTTTGGCTTTGCAGCAATTGCTCCAGCGCGCCGAGCTTCTCGTCGTATTTTTTGAGTTGGTCGTTTTTGGCGATCGCGCTTTGCGCCTCCAAAAACGCGCGAATCGAGGAAATCTGCGCCTGGAGGGCTATCAAGACGTTCGTGTCGTACGCCCTGGTTTGGGCGAAATTCAGCGCGGCCTGCTCGATTTGGGACTTAATCTTGTGCAAATCGCCCAGGCAGCGGCGAAAATCGTCGGATTCGCTCAGTTCGTTCACCAACCGGTTCAAATCGATCAAAAGCTCGTTGGTCTCTTGCTTTTTGGCGTCAAAAAAGGCTTTCGCGTCGAATCCCGCCGGTTCGGCGGAAGGCTGCTCGAAATCCTTTGCCAAATCCTTGATCGTCTCGATTTTCGCGAAAAAGTTCTTGATCCACGGGTTGTCGTTGGCCGCGGCGATCATTTTTTGCACTTTATCGATTTTCTGCTGCGCGTCCGCGATCGCCTTGTCCAGCGCGAAAATCAGGTCGCGCTTGATCAAATCGACCGCGATTTCCTGGAACCTTAGCGCTTCTTTTTCCAAAAACAGGTTTTGGTCGGGTTGGTTCGAGCGGAAATAGCTGGCGTACAGCGGGTCTTGCTCCGCCTGCCGCGCCTCGATGTCGTCGCGGATCGAATTGATGATGTTGTTGATTTCGATGTTGCGGATGTTGACGTATTCGTGGATCGCGTCCATCGCGCGGAACAGTTCCAAATCGCCTTCGTCGTTGATGAGGCAAAGCTTGTATTCGTTGAGGCTGTCATGGCAAGCTAACAGTTCGTTCGAATAGTGTTTGAGCTTATCCTCGAACTCGCGCGTCAAAGACTGCAGGTTGAGTTTCTGGTTGTTGATCTGGTACGAACTCTCGAACAACGCCTTTTTCGTTTCGTCCAGCCTGTGGGCCAAAACGTTCTTTTGGTTGATGAGGATGTTCACTTCCTGCTTCAAAACGCCCAATTTGTCGTACGACTGCTTGTCGTGGTGGGAGATTTCGGCCGGATTTTGCAAGAAGATGAGGATCTGGTCGATCTGGAACTTCTTGTTGATGATTTTCAGGTCGATGTCCGCGATTTCCTCGGAAGTGGCCTTCAAAACACCCAGCAGGTGCTTCCGGGCGCGGTCGATTTCCAGGTTCGAGACCTCGTAGCGCGAGATCTCGCTTTTGACCGCCTCGCCGAACTCGCGCTCGGCCTTCGTCACCTCCGCGAACACCGCGGCGATCCTGTCCTCGAGCTGCTTCGCGCTTTGGAACGCCAAATCCTTGCACGCCTGCAATTGGTCGTTCTCGAAGTCGATGCGTTCGAGCTCGCGCGCCAAAAACTCGCCGGTGGGGTGGCCGGGATCGGACGCAATCAGGCCGTTGATGTAATCGTGGCGGTAATTGAACAGTTCGTAAACGCGCTTGAGCACCGAGTCCAGCGACTCGATGTTGATGTCGATCGTCACGTCGCCCCCGCCGCGGTCGGCCACTTTTTTGTATTCGAGCCGCGCCCCGGGTCCTTCGTCCCGCCCGGCCGGGGCTCCCGCTGGGTTCGCGATGAAACCAGCGCCTTGCGGGGTCGTTCCGTTTGTGAAATTGCTATTGACTTGATCCATGTGTATCTTGTCCAAATATTTCAAGTTTTTTGCGCTTTTGCATCCAGAGACTATCCGTCGTTCCAAACAAAAAACCGGGTGATTCTAGCGACGTAAAAACACGCTAATTTAGCATGACGTCTAGAAAATTCTAATATAATTTTAATATATAAGATATATTATTTAACAAAACATTTGACAAAATTTCCGCGGCCTTCCACCGCGGCGCGCGGTTTACGCGGCGCGCTTGCTACGGCCGCCGGGCTCGGACATGGATTTCGCCAACGGGAAAGATCAGAAATTTGTGCGGAAGACCGTCGCTTCCGCGATCGCGCGGAAGGCGGCGATCCGCTACCGCGCGCTCGTTTTGGACATGCGGCCGACCAAGGTGGCGGCGGGCAAGATAAAAAGCCAGCGCGAGCTTTTGGACTTCTGCGGGCTGGCGAACGAATATAGGGCGGACGCGTGTTTCGTGATGCTCGCGAGCAAGCTGGAGGGCACGGCGGGCTTCAGGCTGCCGTACGCGTTCGTTTTCTGCTCGCTTGGGTGGGAAGTCACCAGGATAGTCACGCGCGACCCGGATCAGGTTGTTGCGCGCGAGCCGAACGAGGAATACGTGTTCGTGATGGCGCCAAACCTCGTCAGGTTCCTGCAGATATCGGAGGGGGATCGCCTACGCGTCTAGGGCGATCGCGTCCGCGCATCGCCTGCACAGTTCCGCGTTGGCGAACCCGTCCGCCGCGTAATGGGTCCAGCAACGCTCGCAGCGCGCCAGCGCCGATTTGGCCGCGACGATGCGGTCCGCGCGCGGATCAATCCGGACTTCGGCGACGTTAAGCCACTGCTTCAGGTGCGGCGCCCACGGCGCCCTGAGATCGATGGCGCGTTGGGGCAACGTGATCTCGGCCTCGTTGTTCTTGCTGATCGCCTTTTGGGCGCGCAGCCGCTCGCATTGCGCGTAGACGTCGTCCTTGAGCCGCATGAACGCGTCGTAGTGCCCGACCAGCCGCGCCGCGTCGGGGACGGGCTCGAGCGGCGGCAATTCGTTCAGGAAGACGCTGGCGGGCTTGTTCGGCGCCCCGTAGTGGTCGTGCGCTTCCTCGCACGTGTGCGGCAGGATCGCCGAAAGCCGCAGCAGGTAATGGAAGAATATGTAATTCAGCGTCGCCTGGGCCGCCTTGCGGCGCGCGCTTTTTTTCGCGTCGCAATACAGCGCGTCCTTGATCAAATCGAAATACCAGCTCGAAAGGTCCGCGATCTGGGCTCCGACGATTTTCAGGGCGGAATGGAAATGGTATTTCTGGCGCAGCGCGTCGATCGCGCGCAGGTTTTCGTTGACCTTGGCGACGACCATGAGATCCGCCAACGCGAACGAGTGCGACGCGAACGGGGCGAAGTCGAAGTCGCCCAGGTTGGCGAGCGGGTACCTGAACAGCGTGTTGCGGATTTTGCGGTACAGTTCCGCGACCTGGCCCAAAATCTGTTCGCCGATCCGGTTGTCACCGAAGTAATCGACCGAGCACGCCCACAGGCGCAAGACGTCCGCGCCGTAGCGCGCGCAGATGTCCAGCGGATCGATCACGTTGCCCAGGGATTTGGACATCTTCATGCCGTTTTCGTCCAACGTGAAGCCGTGGGCGAGCAACTGCTCGTAAGGCGCGGCGCCGTTTTGGATCGTCGAGCAGATCATCGACGAGTTGAACCAGCCGCGGTATTGGTCCAAACCCTCGAGGTAAAGCGTCGCGCGCGGCCGCAGGCCGTGGCGCCGCATCACGTTGTAAGACGATCCCGAGTCGAACCAGACATCCATCGTGTCGCGCTCCTTGGCGTAGGTTTGTCCCGTGGACAGGTATTTTGGCGTCAGAAAGAATTCGACGGGTTTTTCGAACCACGCGTCCGTGCCGCACGCGCTGATTTTCGCGACGGCGTTTTCGATTAGCTCGGGATCCATGACGGGCTCGCCGCCTGGCCCGTAGACGATCGGGATCGGCACGCCCCACGCGCGTTGGCGCGAGATGCACCAGTCCGTGCGCCTGGCGACCATGTTCAGCAGCCTGATCCTGTCGTGCTCGGACTGGAACGCCACCGAATCGACGTTGGTCTCCAGTTCCTTCGCGATTTTGGCGACGCTGATGAACCATTGCTTCGTCGCGCGGTAAATCACGGGCTTTTTGGTCCGCCAGTCGTGCGGCTCGCTGTGCACGATCTCGGTCGCGGCGTGCAGGTGCCCTGATCCGCGCAGGCGGGCGCAGATCGGCTCGTTGGCGTCCAGGTAGAACTTGCCCGCGATCTCGCGGTCGAAAAAGTCGGTCGCCACCTTCCCCGCGTCGTCGACGTGCACGACGAGCTCGTTGATGCCGTTGGCCGCGCACGCGGCGTAGTCGTCGGGGCCGAACCCCGGCGCGCAGTGCACCAGCCCCGTCCCGTCCGTGGCCTTGACGTATTCGGCGAGCAAAACCGGGTTGACCGTCCCGGGGTAAAGGCTGTGCGCGTAACGCAGGCCCTTGAGCGTTTCGCCGCCGAACTCCTTCTCGATCCGCCAGTCTTTCCAGCCCAGTTCGACCGCCAGCCGCCCGAGCAAATCCTTCGCGGCGACGAAACGCTGCCCGTCCGCGGCCACGAGCGCGTAGGCCAGCTTTGGGTTCGCGCAGATCGCCTGGTTGGCGGGAACCGTCCACGGCGTGGTCGTCCAAACGAGCAGCTTCGTTTTCGCTGGCAGCCCGAAACCTTCCGGGTTGACCGCGTCGAAGCTGACGTAAACGCTTTTGGCCTTCGCGTCGGCGTACTCGATCTCGGCCTCGGCCAGGGCGCTGCGGCTCGACCACGACCAATAAATCGGTTTGAGCGCCTGGTAGACCAATCCCCTTTTAACCATCGTCGCGAACAGGGCCAGCTGGTCGGCTTCGTATTGCGCGTCGAACGTGTGGTAGCAATCAGAGAAGTCCGTCAGCAGCCCGAACGCCGCGAACCCGCTTTTTTGCTCGGCGATCTGCTGCTTGGCGTATTCGAGGCACAAACCCCTTTTCTTTGCGGGCGGAAGCGCGTTGTAATCCTTGGTCTTCTGGCTCACCGCGTGCTCGATCGGCAAGCCGTGCGCGTCCCACCCGGGGACGTACCAGACGTTGTACCCGTCCAGCATCCACGAGCGCAGCACGACGTCCTTGAGGATTTTGTTGAGCGCGTGCCCGACGTGCAGCCTGCCGTTGGCGTACGGCGGGCCGTCGTGCAAAACCTTCGTCTTGCGGTCCCCGAACGCCGCGCGCAGCCGCGCGTTCAGCCCGGACTGCAGCCACCGTTCGCGGATCCGGGGCTCTTTCTGGGGCAGGTTCGCTTTCATCTCGAACCCGGTTTTGGGGATGTTCAGCGTGTTTTTGTAGTCCATGGCGAATTACCCGACGACCTCGGGGGCGTATTTGGCGGTTATCGCGTCGATCACCGCCTGGGTGATTTCGTCCGGGGTCGACGCGCCCGAGGTGAGCCCGACGCGCGCCTTGCCGGCGAACCAGTCGTCGCGCAAATCGCCCGCGGCGGGCACGAGGTGCGCCTCGATGCCGCGCGCCTTGGCGATCTCGACCAGTTTCAGCGAGTTGTTCGACCGCGGGTCCCCGACGACCAGGACCAGATCGAGCCCGTCCGCGGCGTTCATGAGCGCTTCCTGGCGCTCGTTCGTGGCGTTGCAGATGTCGTTGCGGAACTCGATGTTCGCGTATTTTTTGCGCAATTGCTTGATGACGCCGTAGAACTCGTAGATCGAGATGGTCGTTTGGTTGGTCACGAACAGCCTTTCGTCCCTGAGCGAAAGGTTTTTCGCGTCCTCGGGCGTTTGGAGCAACACGATTTTGTCGCTGAGCGCCAGCGCGGACGCGGTCTCGGGGTGGTTCGCCACGCCGATGTACAGGATCTGGTGGCCCGCGGCGAGTTTCTCCTTGATGAGGTCGTGGGTCTTGGTGACGTACACGCAGGTGACGTCGACGACGCGGAGGTTGCGCCGTCTCGCCAGCTCGATGACCCTGTGGTCCGTGCCGTGGGCGGAGAAAATGACGATCGGCTCGCCCGCGGGATCGATTTGCTCGACCAACGTTTTCCGGTCCTTTTGCCTGTCGTCCAGGACCGTGATGCCCAAACCGCGCATCTGCGCGACCACGTGCTCGTTGTGCACCAGCCATCCCAGCATGTAGATTTTTTTGCCCGGGTTGGCCCGCGCCACGTTTTTGGCGATCGCGAAGGCGTTGATCACCCCGGAGCAAAAGCCGCGCGGCGATATTTTAATTAATTGCATTTTCTTCGGAAATATGTTGTTTAATTTATATATTATATATCGCCTTCGCGCCATCCGCCAACGAATTTGCAATGCAACCAACCCATCCCGTCAACGTCGTTTTGTTCCAACCCCAGATCCCCTACAACACGGGCAACGCGATCCGCACGTGCGCGGTCATGGGCGCGAACCTGCACCTCATCAGGCCCTACGGCTTTTTCTTGAGCGACAAAAGGATGCGGCGCGCGAGCGCGGACTACCTTGGCGCGATCGCGCTCGTCGAGCACGACAGCTTCGAGGCGTTCGCGGGATCGGTCGAGGCGGGCGCGGCGGTGTGGCTGCTGACCAAAAACGGCGCCGCGCGCCCGGATTCTGCCGATTTCTCGTTCGCGAGCGGCAAGCCGATCTACCTCGTGTTCGGCAAGGAGACCGACGGGTTGCCCGAAAGCGTTTTGCGCCAATACCCCAACGGCCAGATCCGCATCCCGATGGCCACGGGCGGGAGGTGCTTGAATTTGAGCAACAGCGTGGCGTGCGCGCTGTACGAGGTGTACAGGCAAAACGGCTTTCGGGGGTTGAAGTAGCGTGCGGCTGCGCAACGACCCGAACGCGCGCGCGGCGGTGGCGGGATCGCGGTATTTCGCGGACGCGGGCGGAACCGGGCCGATCGATCCAAACGCGCTTTTTTGCCGCGCCGGCGCGAAAACGATGCTGGAAATCGGCAGCGGCAAGGGTGGGTTTCTGTGGGAAATCAGCCGAACGCGCCCGAACGACAATTTCGTCGGGCTCGAGAAGCAGCTGACCGTGATCGCCAAGGCGATCGGCCGCTACGAAAGAAGCGGGACGGACGCGGCCAATCTCGTGGTCGTGCACGGGGACGCAGCGCGGCTGGGCGAGATTTTCTTGCCGGGCGCGTTCGACGGGATTTATTTGAATTTCAGCGATCCGTGGCCCAAGAAGCGCCACGCGAAGCGAAGGCTGGTTCACGCGGGTTTCCTTGACGCGTACGCGCGGATCCTGAAACCGGGCGGGACGATCGAGTTCAAGACCGACAACGGCCAGCTTTTCGCGTATTGCCTGGAGCAGATCGCGCTCAGGGGCGCGACGGTCCTGGCGCAAACGGGCGATTTGCACGGTTTGGACCCGGCCGATCCGCTGCGCGCGGGCAACGTGGTGACCGAATACGAGCGGAAATTCGTCGCCCAAAACAAAAAAATCGGCAAAATCGTTTTCTGCTTCGGCGCGCGCTAAACGCGAAAGCGCGCCGGAAAATATTTAAATTTTCGCGCCTTTTCGTATTAAAATATATCACGGTTCGCCCCACATGGCGATTATGGCGAAGTGGTTAACGCACCTGACTGTGACTCAGGCATTCGTGGGTTCGATTCCCATTAATCGCCCCATTTGAACGAAAAAACCAACGTCCGAACGGCGTTGGTTTTTTGTTTTCCCGAACGGGTTCTCTTGCGCGGGATCGCGGGAAAAAAGCGGGAAAAAGGCGGGACGGGGACGGCACGAAATAGTGCGAAACGAGGGACTCGATTTCCGCGGAAATATTCGATAATTTTAGGTGAGGTAAAATGATGAAAAATAATTCTTGAAAGGTTGTTTCCCATTTCAACCTCCCAAAAAACTGGGACGGGATCGATCTCGCGTACGAATACGCCAAGGCGGGCGTGAACGCGCTGTACGCGGGCAGATACCGTAAAGACCACCTGAAGACGGTGGTCAACGAGTACCTTTTGGAAGGCAAAGCCAAGCCGGATCCTGAGGCGATCGCCAAAAATTTGGCCGACGCAACCAAGAACTATCTCGTGCTCTCGAAGCGGTTCGACGCCCTGAAAACCATGAACGGGCTGAAGGACGCAAGCGAACGGATCGCCTTTTGCAGCGGGGAAATCGCCGACGCGGCGATCGCCGCCCGGCAAAGGGACGAATACATCATCGAGATCCAGTTCGCGGTCATCGAATGGTTCCTGTACGCGGTCTGGTTTCTGCTGAAGCCAAGCGAAAGCGTCAAGCTGTTCGACCGCGTCCTCGCGTGCTCGTTCCGCTATCCGAACATCGATTTCGAAAAGCAGCACGCCGCGTGCTGCCGGACCGCGAAGGCGTCGGCGGTCGAACAGCAAGAGCCCGAGGCCAAGGCCGAATTGCTCGAAAACGTCTACCGCCATTTCATTTTCAACCTGAAAACGCTCAACCGGTGGGAAAAGAGCGCGAGCAAAACGATCGGCGCGGCCGAGATCCGCGACTTCCGGAACAAAATCTGCGAATGGACGCTGGTCCATTACCTGATGCCGCTGTACGTGTGCGTGCGCGGGTTCAGCGAGAACGACGACACGTTTTATGAAATTTCGCGCAAACTGTATTACTACGAAATCGACGGCGAGCTGCTTTCGGGCGTGATCGACCTTTTGCTCGACACGGGGGCGATCGCCGACGAGCTGAACAGCAAGCGGCTGCAAAAAATGTACGGCGCGATCAAGACGGAATGCGAAAAGATCGTCTGCCGGAAAATGCTTTTTGGCCCCAGGCAGGCGCCCAACAACCTAAACCAATAGGCCGTGGCTAGAATTTTTCCGCGGCCGCGCGTATGGCCGCGTCGTAATCGGTCGCCGCCTGCTGCGGGTCCTTTTGGAAGTAGTCCACTTTCGTCCCCGCGACCAACAGCGGCTTGGCCACCTGCGCGCCGACAAACTCCCAAGTTCCTTTGAGCATTTCGGTGTGGTTGCCCCACGGGTACCACCCGAACGGCGCGCCCTGGGTGGTTATCAACTGCACCTTCAAGTGGGGCAACAACCCTTTCGCTTCGCCCTTTTTGGAGTACTTGTACGAGAAAGTCTTGTCCGCCACCAAAACGTGGTCCAGATAGTTTTTCAGCGTCGCGGGGTAATTGAAGTTGGTCATCGGGCAGCACACGATCACTTTGTTGGCCGTTTTCAGCTGCTCGATGTAGTAGTCCGAATCCTGGGGATTGAAGTATTCTTGGAAGTTGTCAACGGTCAGGGTCTTCGAAGCCATCGGCACCCGATTCAAATCCAATTCGACGATTCGGTCGTCGGGGTTCTTTTGCCTATAATAGGACAAAAACCTTTCCAGAACGCGCGCCGAAAAGGATTTGGCCTCGGGAATCATCGAAGCCTTGATCACTAGAACCTGGTTGCTCATGAAAATCTGCACCTCGCCTTTGTCGATAACTTATTATACTTTCATTCCCCGAACGCCGCAAAAAAACACGCCGGCCCCGCGTCGGCGCGGGAACGCGTGGCGATTCACAGCAATTCATGAAATGTTCATAGTTTCTCCGATGTTTACATCATAATCCAACCTTCCTTTGGCAATATAAAAACAAACAGGCGGCACGCCTGTTTGTTTTTTTTGCCTTAGTAAACCTGTTTGATCGTCTTGTTCGCCAGGATGCTTTGCACGATCGCGTGGTAGTCCACCTGGCGTTCCCTGAAGGGCAAGTGCCCCGTGCGCAGCAGTTGCGTGTGCGTGAGCCCGGCTATGTCCTTCCGCAGCCGCCGGATCGTCATTTTGACGGGCAGGATTTTGTCCTTTTGCCCCAGAATCAGGTATACGGGCAGCCGCAGCCGCCTGTAGTTGGCTGTGACGCCCCTCAGCTCGGCCAAAGTCCCCATTTGCCTGTTCAGCGTCCGGAACGCGGCGCTGTGCCGCCCGTAAAAGGCGCGGTCCGCGTCGAACAGCCGCTTCCCGGCGATCGGGTCGTCGTAGGGGCTTCTTTGGTCGAAATAAAGGCATTTGGTGAATTTGCGCAAAAACCCGTCGAGCCTTTTGGCGTTGGGCTTGAACGTCGTTTTGAACCTGATCCCCTTCCACGCCGAGGCCGCGTTCATGGGCGAGACGATTATCAGCTTGTCCACGATCCCGGGCCGGAGCAGGTTTGCCGCCCCCGCGGCGACCGCCCCGCCCATCGAATGGCCCATCAGGACGACGCGCTTCAGCTTCGTCGCCTCGACGAATGCCGCCAGATGCTTGGCGTACTCGGAAACCTTCAGCTGGCCGCTTTCGTGCGGCAAATCGCCGTGCCCGGGCAGCACGATCGCGTAATAGTCGTGGTCGGACAGCTGGTCGCTGAACGGGTTGTGGTAGTCCCAGCTCGCCGCGTAGCCGTGGCAAAAAACGATCGGCTGCGCGGACGGCTGGTTTTTGGCGGGGCGGAAATGGTATTCGAACCCGCCTTGCACGGTGTGTTTGTATTCGGCCATGTCTTTCGTCCCAAAAAAACGCGCGGAAACAAAAAATAAATTGGTCGTGAAACCAATTTATTCTCGCGAGTCGCGTCGGGCTATTTAACGTATTTTTTGATGTAGGACTTCAAAATCTTGATGGATTCGTCGAACTTCTTCTTTTCTTTGGAGTTCAGTTCGATTTCCAAAACGGTCTTCACGCCGTCGCGGGTCAGGATGGAAGGCACGCCCGCGAAGACGTCGGATGCGCCGTATTCGCCGGACAGGAACGTTGATACCGGGAAGATCTCGTTGCTGTCGTTTTGGATCGCGCGGATGATCCCGGCCGCGCAGTTGCCGATGCCGTAAAACGTCGCGCCCTTGCGGTTGATGATTTCGTATGCCTTGCGGCGCACCGGCTCCTCGAGCACCTTCTCGTAGTTGCTGTTGGTGATCTTGTGCACTTTTTCCAGTTGCTTGAACGGGATGCCCTCGATGTGGATTTGCGAATACGCCACCACGGACGAGTCGCCGTGCTCGCCGAGAACGAACGCCTGCACGGCCTTAGGCGAAACGCCAGCCGCCTTGCCGATCGCGAAGCGCAGGCGGGCGGTTTCCAGCGTGGTGCCCGTGCCGATCACGCGGGCTTTCGGCAATCCGGAGAACTTCCAGAACGTGTAAGTCATGATGTCCAGCGGGTTGGAGATGATGATCGCGATCCCCTTGAACCCGGAGGCCTTCACGGACTTGGCGATCGTCTTCATCACGCCCACGTTGCTTTCGATGAGCTGCAGGCGGGTTTCGCCGGGTTTTTGCGGCCGGCCCGCGCTGATCACGATGAAGTCGGCTTCCTTTAGGTCCTTGTAGTCGACCGCGGCGATGTTGTACGACCGTTGGTTGGTCCAGGACGCGTCCTCGAAGTCCAAAACGTTGCCGTCTTTGGTCTTTTCGTTGATGTCGATGATGCCGTAGTTGCCGCCCAGGCCCTGGTTGATGCAGGCGTAAAGGAACGAGCATCCGACCTGGCCGGCGCCGATTGAGACGATGTTGAGCTTTTTCATGTTGTGCTAAACAATCCTTATGTCGTTTACTGAGACTTTATTTGTTGTGGGTTGAAATCAGATAAGCGGGGTTTTTGACGTTGAAGTGGCCGAAATTCTTGAACGGCTGCCATTTCTGCGTGAATTCGATGAATTCGTTGTTCTTGTTGCGGTAACCCGCGCGCGGCAGCAGGAACGTCAGCGGAATCGCGGCGAACAGCAACACCCAGAACACGACGAACATCGCGATCGTGCCGCTGGTTTCGGACAGTTTCATGTTCAGCGAGGCCACGCCGTTAGCGACCATCTGGTCGTAGGCGGTGGCGGCGGCGGCGTGGTCGACCGTGGTCGCGCCCGCGGCGCCGTAGTTGGCGATGATGTATTCTCCCGTCGCCACGAACGAACCGTTGAAGTTGTTGAACGGACCGACGTAGGAAACAAGCAGGGACATCACGATTTCGCCGATCGTGTAGCCGAAGTAGCCAACGCCCCAGATGAGGCCGGCCACGATGCCCACGTATTTCGCGTTGGATTTCATCAGTTGCTGCGGAATCGTCAGAACCGGCGGTTGGACGGACCACAGGAAGAAGCCGCTCATGAAGATGAAGATCAGCATGAACGCCAGCGCCGCGGCGTTGTCGTACCCGCCGAAGTATCCGACCAGCAACGACAGCATCATGAAGATGTATCCAAACACCAGCATGAAGATGATGAAGAACTTGCGCTCGAAGATCGTCTTGCCGAATCCGGCCAACGTCGCCGGGCCCACGAAGAACCCGGCCACGAAGAAGCTGATGAACGCCGGCCACACCCAGTACCATTGGGAGTTGCCGATGCTGGTCACGGAAGGGTCGACGGCGTGCGCGATCGCCAACGCCCTGAAGTTAGCAGGGGACTGTTCCAGGAACGAGCGCATCGTTGACGAGTTGACGAACACGACGGCGATGAGCCAAACGATGAAGAACGAAATCAGCGTCCAAGTGTCCTTTTCCTTCAACACCTTGCCGAAGGTCACTTGGTTTTCGGTCGCAACCGCCATGTTGGCCTTGGTCGTCTTCGGAACGATTTCGGTGCCGAACATGATGTACATCACCAAAATCGCGAAAACCAGAACGACGAACGTCGCCAAAATGCCGGTCCATGCGGCCGGCGAGCCGGTGATTGCCGCGGAAGCGCCGGGGATCACGAAGAAGATGTTCGCCACGAACGCGCCGCCGTTGAAACCGAACTGGTTGATGGTCATGTGCTTCGGACGGTCTTTCTCGTCCATTTTGGCGATCACGGAGTTGGTGTAGGTGATCAACGTGGTTCCGCCCACCGCCAGGAAAATCCGGAAAATGACGAACAGCGCCATCCCCGCCGCGGCGATGCCGTCGGCGTCGGCGCTGTTAGCGGCTTCGGCGGAGACCGCCCCGCCAAGGACTGACAACGAGTTCCATTCGCCGTTTTGCGAAACGATGAGGAACGGGAAGGCCAAAACCATCAGGGACAAAACGGTGATTACCGCGTACTTGTGCCCGACCCTGGCGATCAGCCACCCGGCGGCGATCGATCCGGCCGCCCGGCCGAGCGTGATCGTCCAGTTGAGCGATCCGCTGATCGCGGGGGTTATGGCCTTCGTGAAGAAAGTCCCGCCCCACCCGGTACCAGGGGTGATGACGCCGGCCGCCGTAATCGAGGAAGCGTTCCCCTGGAAGTTGCCGATCGAGTATCATTGGACAACGAATAAGAAATAACCGATCACGATCAGACCCCAAAGCAAGACCAGCTTCTTGCGCGAGTAGCCGGACGCGGTCAGCTGGCTGCTGTCTTTTTGGACCTGCTGGGCCGCCGATCCGAAAGTCTGAATGTTATCCTTATTGAACATCGGGTTTGTAGTATTTGATGTGTTCATAATGGAAAAAAATAGAATACCCTATTTCTAATACAAACAAATTGTCTGATTAAATCACAATTTCGCTAATGTTCATTAATTATTATAAATAATTAACGGTTGATTTAAATAAGATTTTTGCCTTGCCTGGGGCGGTCCGTGAACTTGGGGATCCTAAGCCGCCGCGGCGCGCCCGTAGTCGGCCAATCTGGCCTTGATCGCGTCGAGGATCGCCGGCTTCATCAAAAGCCATTCGTACTCCTTGATTCGGAAGATTCCGTACCCGCGCGCCTCCAGGAAAAACTGGAAATCGCACTCCTCGGCCTTGGTTTTCGCGTGCATTGCCGTCGACCACCTGTCCGCGACGATGCCAAGAGCGCACTGGCTGGCGTTCTGGTCCATGACCGCGACGTCGACGCTCCTGTCGCCGACGGGCAGGTTCGCGGCCAGATAATAGTTCCCGCCCAAACCGAGCCCGCTTAGGGCGTCGTAGATTTCGCGCGCGAGCTTGTTGCCGAACGCGGGTTGGGCCTTCTTTTTGTAAAACGCCTGTTCCTCGGCCTCAAGCGCGCCGAAATTGTCCAGGTACCTGATCCAGTTCACGAACACCGCCGCGTCCCCGCTCAGCGCCTTCTGCGCGCCGACGTCGCCGGCCTTGAACGATTTGAACACGATCATCTTGTCGCGCGCCCTGGTGATCGCCACGTTCAGCCGGTTCTTTCCCCCGTCCTTGTTGATGGCGCCGAAATTCGCCCGGAACGTGCCGTCCGGCCCGCGCGCGAACGCCACGGAAAGCAGCACCAGGTCGGCTTCTGACCCTTGCACGCTTTCCAGGTTGGTGACCGCGATCGATTTGCCGATTTTGTCCTTGACGGCCAACTCGACGCCCTCGCCGTTCAAAAGCATGTCCTCGATGAGGTTGGCTTGCTGCAGATTGAAGGCGATTACCAAGATCGAATCGTATTTCTTGTGGTTCAGCCTGACCGCGCGCACGACCTCGGCCGCCTCGGCCGCGTTGCGCCGATCTTCCCACGCGCCGCCGACCTCGACTACCTCGAGGTTCTTGTTTTTCCAAAGCCCGTTCAGCGAGGCGATGTGCAGCGTGCCGTTGTAGACGTTGGCGTTGGAAAACTCGATCAGCCGCTTCGAGGTCGAGCGGTAATGGTTGCGCAGATGGAATTTGTTCCATTTCGCGTTCTCGGCGCGTTCGAGCAGCGATACGATCGACTCGTTCTCGTCCAACTCGAAGTCGCCCGAGTCCGCGTCCGCCGCGCGCAATTCCCTCGTGCCGCCGTCCTCGAAGCGCGTCATGAAGAAACTGGTGGGCTTCAATTGGTTGAGATCGCCCGCGATCGTGCTGTTGGCGCAGCGGTAAACCAGCGGGTAGCCGCGCTCCAGGAACATTTGGCTCGCCTCGTCGAAAATGCCGTAATCGAACTCGTCTCGGTTCAACGGGATGAATTCGGCGACGATGTCCGGGTTCATGACCCAGACGGGGAAAATCGCGCGCAGCTGGCGGTAGTACCGTTTCACGAAAAGCCCGACCGGCGGCTTCTTGGAGCGCGACGCCTCCTTGAACATCGCCAGCATCTTGGCCTGCTCGTCCGCGCTCAGATCCTTCAGGCGGCGGCGCAGCGTTTTGACGCATTCCGCGAAAATCAGCGCGTCGGCGTCCTTCGTGAAATAATCCTCGTTCGTTTTGAGGTTGGCGATCGCGTCCTGGAACGGTCGGGACTGCAGAACGCCAATGAGCGGGTTTTCCGCGGACAGGCGGGCCCACCAATTGCGCTGGATGACCGCCTTCCACTCGTTCGTGCTCAGCTCGAACTCCTGCAGCTTGTTGTAAATGATCCAATTCAGTTTCTTGTGGATCTCGGAAAAGCTTTTCAGGAAATCCGCGAAGTCCGCCGCCAGCGCCTTGTAGGTTTTCTTTTCGGCGCGGCTGGCGAACCGGTGGAAACGCAGCTGCTTGGGGTTGTCGCACCTGACGCCCTGCCTGAGCGCGAAGCAGATGTATTTGGCCAACGCCGTCGTCTTCGCGTTCAGCAGGTGCGCGACGTCGAAGCTACCGTGCAGAACGGTCTTGATGATGGCCGGGAACTGCCCGAGCAAACCGGCGTGCTCCTCGCACAGGTTTTTGAAATTGACGTATTCGCTCCAGACGATCTTGAGGAATTCGTCGAAGTTCGCGACGTCGAAGATGTACTCGTTCGCCTCGTACCACCGCGCGAACTTCTTGGCGATCTCGTCGGTTTTGTGGCGGCTGACGTATTCGCCCAGCCACGACCAAAGCCTGGTCACCGTCGCGCCGTCGGGCAGCGTCAGGGGGTTGGCGATGCGGATCGGCTCGACGATTTGCGAGCCGGCGATCCTCCCGGACGCGAAATCGATGTAGTTTTCGCCGTACGGGTCGCGTTTGTTCGCGAAGGCCACCTCGGAGCCGATCAAATCCGAGAAATGCGAATAGAAGGCGCTGAATTCCTTGATTTTGTCCGCCAGCGCCGTGCCCTGGTCGAACCCGCCGAACTCGTCGTTCCTATACCATTGGCCCAATTTCTCTTCCATGTTCAGGACGTAGCTGTAGAAATTGTCCTTGCTGTCGAAGTCGTAAGCGTAAAGGATCAGCGAATTGAGTTTGCCGACGCGCTGGATCAAAACGTCCAGCGCCGCCTTTTTCTCGGAAACGAGCATGGCCGTCTTGCCCTCGTAAACGATGTTGGCGATCAAATTCGTGATCACCTCGGACTTGCCGGTCCCCGGGGCGCCGATGATGACCGTGTTCTGGCTCAGCGACGAGGCGATCGCGTATTTCTGGTAGATGTTGATCGGTCGGTGCACCTGCAGCAGGATCTTGCTTCCCGAAACGACTTGGTTTTGGTAGTATTCGACCGATTTCTGCTCGCTGGTCGGCTCGAACGGGTCCGGCCCGCCCAGCCGGAGGATGTCGTACAGATCCTGCTTGAGCTTCCCTCCGGTCAGTTCCGTGTTTATGCAAACGAAGCCGGGAACGACTCTCAGCTGCCCGGACGGATTGCTTTTTTGGCCCGCGGACGCCTGGACGGGCTGTTTGGTGATTTGCTCGAGATCCGCTATTATCTCGTCAAGCGCGGTGCGCCCCACGAAATCCTTCAGCGCCACGTTCGTGCCGTACTCGCGCATCAAAAAAACGTACAGCCGTTCGTTGAGAACCGGGTTTCTGTCCTTTTTGACGAGATAGATTCTCGCGCCCTCGGTGACGAAGTCGACGGGCACGTTGATGAGCGGGGCCTTGATTTCGTTTTTGGACACGGTCGTGACCCCTTCCAGGAAATGGCTGCACGCGTAAAGCGTCCAGATGCCCGATTCCAGGTACGCGGAATTGGCGTTCCTGCTTAGCTTCGCGAACCCGTTTTTGATCTCCAGATCGCGTCCGCGCAGCTCCTCCAGCATCTTCTCAACGCCGCGGTCGGTGAAGTTTTTTTGGAACTGCCTCAGCTTGAAGTCGCTGAAGACGTTCGCGCGGTTGGCGTCCAAAACCGCAAGCGCCTGCTCGAACGTTTTCGCCGCCCCCAACTCCCTGGAAATCTTTTTGAGGTCGGCGGTCGCGGCGATCAGGACCCGGTCGGTCTCGGGGTCGAAAAATTTCTCGAGCGTTTCCGGATCAGCGAAATCGGTCAGATCGATCAGTCCCGCGCTCTTTTTGACTTTGACAGCGGCGTCGGTCTTCTTCACCGTCACCATGTTGCTCAGTTTGTAATCAAGACTTTTGGCCATTTGCTTTGCTTTGCACCCGCTTTAAGATGAAATTATAAAACAATTTTCACGTTAATTCCTAATCAAAAAACGCATTCTTTTTTTGCGTGAAGATAAAATGAATTCAGCTTGCCGCAAAAATTGCGGGCGATAGGAAAAAACATGAAAAAAGCAACCGCGCGGGGCCCGCGCATCGGACGCGCGGCGCAAGCGTCCGGACCAAGGCGCGAGCGCGCCAAAAAAGCCAGAATCGCGTTGTTGGGCGCGCTTGGGTTAGCGAGCGCCGCGGCGGTTCCGCTTTTCGCGGTTGCGTGCGCGCCCGCCGAATCTCAGAACCCGACCGATCCGCTGCAGGCGATCGAATCGCTGGATCAAAAGCAAAAGCAATACGCCGCGCGCAACGCGGGCGAGAACCTGCTCGCGGACGCGAAGCAGAAGGCGGAGGCGGAAGGCAACGTGTTGGTGTACAGCATCAACTGGTTCGCGGTGTTCCACAAATTCGGGTCGGTGTCGCATTTGCTGAAAGTGCTCGAAATCAACCCGAAAAAGGAAATCCTCGTGCTCAACCGGGACAACGCCTACCTAACCGCTGGTTTGCTGGCGCCGGTATTGGGCGACAAGGCGAAATACCCGAACGTGGCGCACAAGGAAATCAAGGCGGAGGCGTCGATCGAGCAGGGGTGGGCCAGATACGATTTCAGCCAAATCAAACCCGAGATCCAGGCGCTTGCCGAAGCGGGCAAGAAAATCGATCTTTACCTGGACGATTACACGCTTTTCAAACCGTTGGACAATTACATAGGCGCGTACGGGTCTTACTTGAAAAACGAGACAAGCTTCGCGCCGGTAGCCGCCGCGAACGAAGCGATTTACAGGAATTACGCGTATTTGGCTAAAACCCGTTCGATCAACCTGATTTTCGACGGCCGCGCGTCGTGGGAGTTTTACTCGCGTAAGTTCATGGACTTCATGGTCGCGTCCGGAATCGGGATGCACCAAGGCACGAAAACGTACCCGCAGCTAGCGCTGCTGCGCGAAACGCTTGGCGAAAGCGACGGGACTGGGTCAGAAAAATCCGCTCAGTTCGCGGGCGAGAACCTGGGCGGGATGATTTTGCTCGCGCTGATATCGGGCAACCAGGCGCCGGGGAAGGCGCCCGTCAGGCAGGCGAAGTATTTCGTCGCGGGCACGAACACCATTTTGGACTTCAACGACTTTGGCGCGACAAAGAATGATTTGCCAACGCTGCTGGGCGACAAGCCGCCCGCTGGCAAGTTCTTCGATCCGTACCGTTCGATCGACGGCGACATCATCGGGCTGTACCGCAGTTTCGCCGCCGACACCAAGCGGCTGTTCTTGTCCGTTTTCTCGATTTCTTCAGTCAGCAGGGAAATCCTGCGCAACAAAACAAACGTCGTCTATTCGGGGTCGCTTTGGTCCAGCGCGGGCGTTTTCGATTCTGAGGCAAAAACGATAATCGCGCTGTACAGGGCCAACGAAAGCCAGGCGATCAGGCCGCTGCAGATCGTTTACAAGAACCATCCGCGCGAAAGCGGCGGTTACCAGGAAAGAATGTGGTTGCGGCTTGACGGTCTGAAAAGCCAAGATCCGGGTCTAGTGCGCTTCGAGCCGCGCCGCGACGTGGTTTTCCTTGACAAGGACGTGCCGATGGAATATTACGTGCTCGAAGGGTTCGCGGACAGCGACGCGTCCCTGAACAATTCGGTTCTGTATTATTCTGGCTATTCCACCCTGGTTTATTTCCTGAACGCCGCGAGACTGGACGGCAGCATCGCCAAGGTGATCGCTTCCCGGGCGACGGTGGAGGGATCGGTCAACCGCTACAACGGTTACCCGTCCCGCGTTTTCCCGGCGGGAAGGCTCATTTCGCCCGAACAGATTTAAACCAGCGGGGCGCCGGCAACCAAATGTTTCGTACATTTGGGCGTTTTAGATATAAAATAATCCTAGTCAAAAATTTTTGGTTGCCAAGAAAGAAGTCATCATGTCCCGATCAATTTTCAAATCCCGGTCGCCCCAACAGCGAGAGAGAGAGAGAGAGAGAGAGAGAGAGAGTAGGGCGTATTAAAAGGCCCAAGGCCGCGTTCGCCGCGGCGTTGGCGCTGGGCGCGGTTTGCTCCGCCACGGTCATCGCGTCGTCGTGCGCCCCCAACGCCCTCAGCGCGGTCCCCAAAATCGATTACGCCAAATTCGACAATCCGCTGCAGCCGATATCGCTGAGCGCCAAGCAGCGCGAATACGAGGAAACGAACGCGCGCGAAAACCTCCTGGAAGACGCCAAGCAGAAGGCCGCCGACGACCAGGCCGTGTTGGTTTACAGCGTCAATTGGCTTGGGGTCTTGCACAAGTTCGGCACGGTCTCGCATTTGCTGAAAGTGCTTGAGCTCAACCCGAAAAAAGAAATCCAGATCTGAAACTGCGGCGGGTATCTGTCCGCGACGTTGCTGACGCGGATCCTATCCGACAAACAGCAATACCCGAACGTCACCCACCACGAGATAGCAAGCGACATCGGAATCGCGGATCGCTGGAGCACCTTTGATTTAAGCCAATACAAACCGTACGTGGAGGCGCTGACGGCCGAAAACAAACAGTTCGATCTGTTCATCGACGACTTCAGCATGTTCCACGCCCTGAGCGGCTACATTGACACTTACAACCGCTACAAAAACGGGCAGGAGACCCCGGAGCGGATGCGAGAAGTCAACCAAAGGATTTTCCAGAACTACGGCTACCTGTCCAAGGCGCGTTCGCTGAACATCGTTTCGGACGGCACGAGTTCGTGGTACTTCTACCAACAAAAATACTTGGACTTCCTCACTAACAGCGGCGTTGGTTTCGACCCGGAGACCAAAACCTATCCGCTGCTGACGAGAATCCGCGACGACCTACGCAAGACGAATCTGGCGCAGCTGGACGAAAAAACGTTGTCCGAACGCGACAATCTGGGCGGGTTGATCTTGTTTTCGCTCGTGGGCGGATTCAAGACGGTCGAAAACACAAACGTGCAGCAAAACAAATTTTTCGTGGCGGGCACGAACACGATCCTCGATTTCAACGATTTCAGCCCGATCAAGGCCAAACGCCCCGGCGTCATAAGCGACAAAGGGCAAATCGATCAGTTCTTCGATCCATACCATTCCGTGGACATCGGGCTCATCGAAGTGTACCGCAGCTTCACCGAGGCCAGCAAACAGCTTTTCTTGGGCATGTTCAACATCGCAAGCGCGGTCAGCAAGGATTTCCTCAGAGACAAAACCAGCGTCGTTTACTCCGGAAGGTTGTGGGAAGGAAACGACGGCATCATCCCTTCCGAGGCAAAAATCATCATCAACCTTTACAAATCCAACGTCGCGCAGGCGGGAACGACGCTTCAGGTCGTTTACAAAAACCACCCGCGCGAGACGGCGGGATACCAGGATTTGATGTACACAAAGCTTGAGGAATTGAAAAATGCGGACACTTCTTTGACCAACTTTCAACCTAAGACAAATGTCATATTCCTAAACAAGGACGTGCCGATGGAATATTACGTGCTCGAAGGGTTCACGAATTCCGACGCGACGCTCAACAGCACGGTTCTTTACTATTCCGCGTTTTCGACACTGATTTACCTATTGAACGCCGCCAAGCTGGACGCCAGCATCGCCAAAGTGATCGTCAGCCAATCCGACGTGGACAACGCCGTGGGCTATTTCAACGGCTACCCGTCGCGGCTGTTCGCCGTCGACAAGCTGATGCTAAGCGACGAACTGACCAAATAGCCGCTTCTCCGTAGCGTTCAGCAATTAATCCGCGCCCGGGTTTTTTATATTAAAATTATTCGGACGCGAATTTTGTCATTCCGAGGAAGCGAAGATGCTCAAAACCAACCATAGGCCAAAAAACCAAAACCTAATTAGAGAGAAAGAGAGAGAGAGAGAGAGAGAGCGTAGCTTAGGTTCCCGCGCGAAAACGAAAATCGTTTTCGCGGCCTTTTGCTTGCTCGCCATAGGCGCGGTTCCCGCGGCGCTCGCGTCGTGCGGAATCGATTACACGAGAGTCACCAACCCGCTCCAGCCGGTTTCGCTGAGCGACAAACAGCAAGAATACGCGACGCGGAACGCGAAGCAAAATCTGCTCGAGGACGCCAAGGAAAAGGCGGAGGCGGAAGGCAACGTGTTGGTGTACAGCATCAACTGGTTCGCGGTGT
>CAZPGT010000003.1:0-23279 GCA_964586345.1 uncultured Mycoplasmatales bacterium
CGAGTACGCGCACGAACTGATCCAACACTACCACGGCAAAACGCCCCCGCCGCCCCCGCCGCCCGGAGAAGACGACGATCTTTTGAACGAGCGGTACGTGTTGGGCTTGACCGTCAAAAAAGTTTTCGACGACGCGTGGGCGAAGCGGACGCTTGGGCGGATCCAAAAGCGGTTCCCGTCCAAAACGAACCGGAAACTGCGGGTTTACATCGTCGCGGACCAATTCGATCGGATCCGCGATCTGTTGGTTCGGAACGATACCAGCGGCGTCTTAAGCGACGTCGTGGCCGTTTCCGTCTCGCGGATGTCCCCCAAACGCGAACGGAAGGGATAGAAGCGGCCGCCGCGTTTAATTCAAGGTCAGGTTGTTTTTTTCCGCGGAACGCTTGATCAACGTCAAAATCCTGATGCAGCGCTGGAGCGCGGACTCGTATCTCGCGCCCAAATAATCGTTTTGGATGAGGTCGATGTTTTTCTCGATTTCGCGGTCCTCGTAACGGTACTTGTTCAGAAACATCAGCGCCGCCGCGGTCATCTGCTTGAGCGCGGCGAGCTCGACCACCGGCCGCAAAACCTCCAAAAACAACTGGTCGGCTTTTTCCGCCAACGCGTCGAAACCGGCGACGATGTGCCGGTAATCGTCGTTCGCCAAAACGGTTTTTTCGGCGATGAGGTTTTTGTATTCCCTGAAAGCCCGCCACAATTCCGCGTCGGGCCGCAGGTCGTAGTCGATGGCGTATTTCTGCAGCTGGGAGTATTTCAGGTTCAGGTCGTTGATTTTGTGGACCGTGTTCTTGTATAGGTTGATTTCTTTTTCCATCGTGCCGACCAAATCGTTGATGCAATCCTTCAGTCTGGCCACCAAATCGATGAAACCCGTGATCTTTTCCAAAAGCCTGCTGTAATTGTCGTTGGGGTTGTTGATGTTGAATCTCTGCAGTTCGTTTATCGTCTCGCGGATGCTGTTGAACAAATTTCTCAGTTGGTTGATCTTTTCCAGGACGTGCGCGTGGTTCTCGAAGATTTTGTTCAGCTTCTTGATCGCGTCCATCAGCGTGTTGCTTTTTTGCTCGAGGCTGTTCACGCCCCTGACGAAATTGTTCAGCCCGAGCGAGATGATGCTTTTCGCCTCGTTCTCGGTCGCCAGGTTCGCGTGCAGCGGCTGCAGGATCTTCAGCAGGTTGATGATCAGTTCCTCGCCTTCCTTGAATTGCAGCAGGTGCAAATGCCCGTCGATCTTGGCGATCGCGTCGTTCGCGTCGTTCAGGTTCCGGTACAGTTCGTTCAGTTTGTTCAGGTTAGCCAGGCTTTTCTCGCTTTCGGCCTTTTCGTAAAGCAACCTGATTTCCTGCGCCAGGAACTTCAAATAGTCGGTTTTCTTGTCCAGTATGTACAGGCGGTTGGCGTACGTGAGCAACGTGTAAATCGCGTAGCGCAGGTTCTCGAGGCATTTCAGGTACCTTTCGTTCTCGAACAGCATCAGCGCGAGGTTGGCTTCCTCGAAATTTCGGGAAATGTTCGCGAGGAAATCCTTGAACACGGAACTATCGTACTTAGGCAGGATGTGGTCCTTCAAAAAACCGATCAGCCCGTCGACCAAATGGCGGTATTGGACCAAAATCCTGGACGCGTCGTTTTGGTAGACCGACGAATCCTTGGTCAAATCCCTGAACTCGGCCAGCCACCCGTCCAACTTGGCGAACTGCTGGTCGATAAGGCGGTACGTCTTTTTGGTCTGCACGAAGTTGAAATGCATCTTTAGGTTGGTAAGTTGGTCGATCGCCCTCCAGATCTCGGACAATTGCTTTTTGTACTGCAAATCGAAGTTCTGCATGTAATCGATGACCAGCCTGAGGTTCTTCTCGTTCCTGTTGGCGGCCTCGCGTTTGCCCAGAAGCTCAAACGGCTTGATGAGGCTCGTGAACGAGATCACCGAGTAGGTTTTGTATTTTTGCTGGTAAGCGTACATCCTGTCGATCAGCTTGCGCGAATTGAAATACATCGCCGCGTAAAAGCCGTAGGCGAAAACCAGCAAAACGAAAAAACCCAGGTAAACGAAAAAAGCGATTTGGGCGTTGGTCATACTGAATTATCTTCCGATTGCCTTCTTGATTCTTTTTTTCAGCGCCGCCGCGTCGACTCCCAGGCGTTGGGCGACCGCCCCCGCCGGGGCGGACGATCCGTAGCCGTCGATCCCGAACGCGAAGTCGGCGAACTCGTGCCACATGTGCGGGCTGCCGTACTCGATCGCGATCGCGGGCGCTTTGGTCGCCGCGATCGCCTTTTCGAACCGCTTGGCGTTGTTGCGCAGCAGTTCCATGGACGTGACCGCGACGACGTTCGCGTTTATCTTGTCTTTTTTCAGTTCGCCCGCCAACCGCGCGCACAGACCGACCTCGCTGCCGGTCGCCACGAGGTTCACGTGCGGGCGGGCCGTTTTCGCGGCGAAATAATACCCGTTCGCGAAGGCGTCTTCGCCCCCCATCTCGGTTTGGGCGAATTCCGCGCGCGACGTGACGATGCACACGGGCGCGTCCTTGGATTGCAGCGCGCGGATCAATCCCTCGAAAAGCTCTCGCGCGTTCGCCGGGCGGAACGTGAGCACGTTCGGCGTGCTGCGCAGCATCGCCAGCTGCTCGACGGGTTGGTGGGTCGGGCCGTCCTCGCCCACGGTGATCGAATCGTGGCTGAAGACGTACACGGACCCGATTCCGTTGATCGCCGCGAGCCGGATCGCGGGTTTGGCGTAGTCCGCGAAGCTCAAGAACGTCGAGGTCACCGCCCTGACGCCCCCGTGCGCGTTGATGCCAAGCGCGATCGCGCCGCTGGCGAACTCGCGGACGCCGACGTTGACGTTTTTTTGGTCGTAGGCGCCCGGCCCGAACCAACCCGAATGCGGGTCTTTGACTTTCGTCGAGGACGACAGGTCGTTGTTCAGGACCATGACGTTGGGAGCGGTCTTGGCGACCGCCGCGAAAATCTCGCCGAACAGCGCGCGCGTCGCGGCGGTCGCCTTCGGTTCGATTTTAGGCATCCGGATTTTGGAGAAATCGAAGCCGCGGGTCGCGCATTCGACCAGTTCCGCGTGCGCCTTCGGGTCGGTGGCGCGCAACCGGTCCAACCTGGCCAGGTACGCGGCGCGGTGCGCGGCGGCGCGCTTTCGCATTTCCGCGAACGGCTCGCTCGCCTTGGGATCGGGGGAAAACGGCTCGCGGTACGGGCGGTTCAGCCGTTCGCGGACCGCCTCGACCTGCGGCCAGGTCAGCGGCGTGCCGTGGGCTTTGTGGGTCCCCGCGCTCTCGGAGGCGTACCCGAGCGTCGTCTTGATTTCCACCAGCGTCGGCTTGCCGTTTCCCTTGGCGCGGGCGATCGCGTCGCTGACGGCCAGGAAATCGTTGCCGTCCTTGACCGAAAGGTAATCCCACCCGTTCGCCTCGAACAGCTTTTTGCAGTCCGTCGCGGTCGAGTCGCTTACCTTGCCGTCCAGCTGGATCCCGTTCGAGTCGTAAAGCCAAACCAGTTTTCGCAGGTTGTGCCTGCCCGCGATCGCGATCGCCTCGTTGCACACGCCCTCCTGCAGGCACCCGTCGCCCAAAAGGCAATACGTGAAGTGGTCGACCGCCCCTGCGTATCTCGCGTTCAGGTAGGCCTCCGCGATCGCGAAACCAACGCTGGCGGCCGCGCCTTGGCCCAACGGGCCGGTCCCCAGGTCCACGCCGGGCAAAAGGCGGGGTTCGGGGTGGCCCGACGTCTTGGATCCCGCCTGCCGGAACGCCTTCAGGTCGCTTAGGGACAGCCCCGCGTACCGCGCTGCGTACATCGTCGCGTACAGCAAGGCGCTGCCGTGCCCGGCGCTGAGCACGAAGCGGTCGCGGTTGAAATAGCCCGGGTCGTCCGGGTCCGCGTTCAGGTGGCGCGCGAAAAGCGCGAACGCGGCCGGCGCGGCGCCCAAAACGATCCCGGGGTGCCCCGACGCCGCGTTCGCGACCATCTCGATCCCAAGCATCCGGATCGTGTCGATTGCTAATTGTTCTTTCATAAGGTTGGCCTACTTCTGCTTCCGTTTGAAATCGATGCTGTCTTCGTATTTGTCCTTAATCTTCGGCGGCGCGTCGCGCGAGTTGATGAAATAAAAGAAACCAACGAACGCCAGGCACAGCGCGGCGAAGAAACTGATGAAGCACATGAACGACAGCGCCAGGCGGGCCGACCCGTCCGCCGTGAACGGCTTGACGTAGAACCCGACTTCCTGGCCGATCGACCCGCCGTCGGTCACGAAGTCGCCCACGTTGCCGAACGCCGGGGAAAAATTGATCAGAACGATCCCCGGCTGGTTCGTGAACTGGCCGTTGGAATCGACCGTGTACTTGTAAGCGCCAAGCCCGAAGAGCCCGAAGCAAAGCGCCGCGACGACCAAAACCGCGATCGCCGCGAGGCAGACCTTCAGGCGCTTCGCGTTCGCGCGCTGCGCGGGCGTTCCCTTATTCCTTGTTTCCATGTCTTTCCATCCGCGCGATCTTGTTGACGCGCCGCAAATGGCGGCCTTTCTCGAACTTCGCCGCGAAAAACGCGTCCGCGATCTCGCGCATCGTGCCGATCGGCGTGACCCGCGCGCCGAGGCACAGGACGTTCGCGGCGTCGTGGCGCACCGCCAAATCCGCCACCTTGGGGTCGGAAACCAAAGCGGCGCGGACGCCTTTGACCTTGTTCGCGGCGATGGACATGCCGATTCCCGTCCCGCAGATCGCGATTCCCCTGGCGCGCTTGTTCTTCGCCACCGCGTCCGCGACCGCGAACCCGAAGTCGGGATAGTCGTCGGGCGCGTTCGGGTCGAAACCGCCCAAATCCACGACGCGGTAGCCTTGCGCCTCCAAATGGGCCTTCAGCGCGGCTTTGGCGCCGTGGCCCGCGTGGTCGCTTCCCAAGTAAACGGCGGGTTTGGCTTTAGTCTTCGTCGGCTTGTTCATACGCAATCTGGTTGTCCTTCAGAAACTCGGCCACCTGATCGAAGATCAGGCCTTTCCGTATGATTTTACCACTGTCGAGGTTAAAAATCGTCGAAGGCGCTTTTGTGCGCTGCTTCCCGTTGACGACGACGAGATCCCTTTCGAAGCGCATGAAGTGCTCGGACGAGAAAACGTCCAGCGCGTCCGCCAGCGGCGGCTCGTCGGTCACGTTGGCGCTGGAGCAGTATATCTCGCCCACGGCGTCCAGGATTCTCAGCAGCGGCCCGCTGTCGGGGATCCGGTAGCTGGTTTTGTTGACGATGAGCGTCAGCGCGCCGGGCCAAAAGCGCTGCGCGAGCCTGTCGAACAGGGCGTTGCCCGCCCGCGCCTGGGACGGGTCGCGGATGAAGCGGACCAGCTCCTTGTGGCGCGGCCGCTTCTTGATTTGGTAGATCAGCCGCGCGTTCAGCGACAAAAGCCCCATCTGCGTGTCCGTGGGCACGATCGCGGCGCGGCCGCTTTTGAGTTCGTACACGATTTGGTCGATTTCGTTAAGCTCGTAGACCTGCATCGCCTTTTTTCCTGGTCAGGGTGCACCCGCGCGTCGCGCCGCCGCGGTCCGCGAAGAAGCCCAATTCGTACCATTCCGCCAGCGGCGCGAAAATCCGCGCCAGCGCGTCGCGCTGGTCGAACCCGCACTCGAACGTGGCGATCTCCGGTTTCCATCCGCCTCGGGCCAAGAACGCGGCGAACCTTTCGTAGTGCGCCAGGCCGCCCCGGGGCGCGAAAACCGCCTTCCTGGGTTCGTGGCGCCTGACCGACCGTTGCGCCTCCGGGTGGTTCTTGGCGACGTACGGCGGGTTGCAGATCACGTACGACACGGCGCGGGGGATTTTTCTCAGGCAACCCAAAAAGTTTGCCCGGACGCAAACGAAGTTGGCCGCGCCAAGCGATTCCGCGTTCGCTTGCGCGACCTTAAGCGCCCGCGCGCAGACGTCGCTGCCGTACACGGGGTTGGCCGGGAACGCCTTGGCGACCGCGATGCCCAGGCATCCCGATCCCGTGCCCAAATCCAAAAACGCCTTGCCCGCGGAATCGGTCCTGGCCACCGCGGCCGCGAACCGCGCGACGACCGTCTCGGACGTCTCGCGCGGGATCAAGACGTTTCTGTCGACGCGGAAACCCATGCCGCAAAAGCGCGCGACGCCCGTGAGGCGGGCCAACGGCTCCTCCTTCGCGAGGTAGCGTTCCATCAATTCTGCCAGCTTATCGCCGTCGAAATCGATTTGCTCGCCGCGGGCGGATATCAGGTCGGCTTTGCTCTTGACCTTGGACGACAAAAAGAAAACGAGCTCGAAGAAAGCCGGTTCGCGCGCGTAGCGCGCCATCGCGTTCTGCAGTTCCAAAAAGGTCATTACAGGGTGAACGCCTTCATTTTCTCGGCCTGCTCGTTCGCGCGCAGCGCCTCGATCAACCCGTCGAGGTCGCCCATCATGAACGAGCTCAGGTTGTTGATCGTCGCGCCTATGCGGTGGTCGGTGACCCGGTTCTGCGGATAGTTGTACGTCCGGATCTTCTCGGCGCGCTCGCCCGTGCCCACCTGGGACTTGCGCAGCGACGACAGGCTTTCGTTCTGCTCGCCCTGGGCCTTTTCCCACAGCTTGGTGCGCAGCATCCTCATGGCGGTCTCCCGGTTGGAGATCTGCGATTTGCCCTCCTGGCACGCCACGGCGATCCCCGTGGGCACGTGCGTGATCCGGACCGCGGATTCGGTCCGGTTGACGTGCTGCCCGCCCGCGCCCGACGCCCGGTAGGTGTCGATCCGCAGGTCGCTTGGGTTGATCTGGATCTCGACCTCGTCCAGCTGGGGCAGGACCGCGACCGTCACCGTGGAGGTGTGCACCCGCCCCTTGGCCTCGGTCGCGGGCACCCGCTGCACGCGGTGCACGCCGGACTCGAATTTCATTTTCGCGTACACGTCCTCCCCGTTGATCTCGAACGCGATGTAGCCGTACCCCATGCTCGTGGGCTGCATGTCCACGACCTTGATTTGCCATTTCTGGCTGTCGCAATACGCTTTGTACATGTCAAAGACGTTGCCCGCGAAAATCGAGGCCTCGTCCCCGCCCGCGGCGGGACGGATCTCGACGATGACGGATTTGTCGTCGTTGGGGTCGGTCGGCAGCAGCAGCGTTCTCAGGGTCCGCTCCAAATCCGGGATCTTCGCCTTGGCCGCGTCCAGGTCCGCCTGCGCCAGGCCGTGGAACTCCTTGAGCGCGGAATCGTTCAGGACCGCCTCGGCCTCCAGGCCGGCGCCTACCAGCCTTTCGTATTCCGAAAACGCGTCCAAAAGCCTCTTCTTGCGCTTCAGTTCGCGGTTGATCTCGTTCGCCCGGGCGATGTTGCCGCTGATGCCCTCGAGCTCGGATTGCAGCGTCGCGGCGGTCTGCGTGATGTTTTTCAGCGCCTGGAAAAGTTGCTTGTTGTAATCCATGGGTGCGTCCCGTTTCCCTTAAACCAAAGCGAAAGCGGCGGCGCGGCGCGCGCGCTGCTTTCTAACCCAGAGACGGGGGCCTAGAGGTCTTCCAGGGTCTTCGGTCGGTTGCTTTGCTTCTTGGCCGGCTTGGCCTTTTGCACCGGGTTGCTCATCGTCTGCTTGCCCGCGCTGAACTTGGACGACAGCTTCTCGGCGCGTCCCTTCACGGTCTGCTGGGATGTCCCCCCGACGTAGAACGGGTGGCACTGGCTGCAGATGTCGATCGTGATCTCGTCGGCCTTCAGCGTCGACGCGATCTCGAACCGGCTGTTGCACGACGCGCACACGAACGTCGTGCCCGTCATCGGCAGATGGATGTCTTTTTTCATGGTGGGTCGTGTTCTGTTTGGTGTTTTTCGGAAACAATTATATTATATGCCGGCGCGAATGCGCATAAATTTTTAAGCGGATTCGCGCACAAAAAGGATAAACGGCGCATAATCATCTCGCAAACTAAAAGCAACGAAAGATTGATTCAAATGATTCAACAAAAGAAACCGAACAACAAAGCCAAACCAGTCAAGAAACAGGCTCGCGACTTCCGCACCGAGGACGACGAACCAAAGCCGACCGGGCACGGTTCCAAAATCAAAGCCGTAAAATAGCTTAACCAAGCGCGAACGCGAAAAAAGCCGGGGCGACCCGGCTTTTTTATTTCATGAACACCTTCTTCAGTTCCAGCGCGACCCCGTCGCGGTCGTTGGTGTGCGACGTGATGAAGCGCGCGATGATCTTCGCGGCGCTCGAGCCGTTCTTCATCGCGTAGCCGAAGCGGACCTTGCGCAAAAGCTCCAAATCGTTCTCGCCATCGCCGAAGCTGATCGTGCTGTCGTGCTGCACGCCGTAATAGCTTTCCAGAAAATCCACGCCGTTGCCCTTGTTGGCGAACTTCGTGTTGATCTCGATGACGTTGCCCGAGTTCGGCAGCGACCAGCTGCGGACGACGAACGTGTTGAACTTCTGCTTGATTTGGTAAACGACGTGGTCCAGGTGGCGCGGGTTTTTGATCTGCAGCAGCACCGTGCACGGATCGGTTTTCATGTTCAGGAGCGCCGCCTTGCCGTAGTGCAGCGGGTTGGATTCCATGTCCAGGCGGAACAGGTAGCTGAATTCGCGCACCTCGTCCGCGGCGACGGGCTCCTGCAGCAGGTAGGTGCTGTTGTACGACTCGGCGATGATGTTGTTCAGGTATTTGGAGATCTGCTTGTCCAGGATCAGCTGCTTGATCAGGTCCTTGTTGAACGCGATGTTGATCGGCAGGAAATTCGGGTCCTTGGGGTGCCAGATGTGCGCGCCGTTGAGGTTGATCATCACCGTGTTCAGCCTCAGCTTGTTGTAGATGTGGATCGACCCGTTGGCGCTTCTGCCCGTCGCGATGCAGAAGATGTGGCCCTGCTCCGCGATTTTCCTGACGACGTTCACCGTGAACGGCGTGAGCTCGGACGCGTCGTTGAGCAGCGTGCCGTCCAAATCGGAGATGATGAGCATCTTCCGCTTGATGTTTTTCAGTTCCAGCCCGTTTTTCTTATTGTTTCGCGGTGAATCCGATTTTTTCATAGACGCTCCTTAGCGTTTGCCCGGCGATTTTCCTCGCGGCGCTCGCGCCGTTTCTGAGCAGCGCGGCCAAATCCGCCGCGCCGTAGCGGCTTTTTTTCGCCTGGATCGTTTTGACGAGGTTGACCGTCAGCGAGGTCAGGTCCGCCTTGAAGTTGCGGTAGTCCTGGCCGCGGTATTTGAGCTCCAGGTCCTTCAAACCGACGGTCTTGTTCTTGGCGAACAAGCCGTCGCGCAGCGCCGCGTTGGCGGGGTCGTTGGCGACCGCGGCGTAGATGTTCATCAGGTTCGCGATCCCCGGCTGCGCGGCCGGATCGTGCCTGACGCAATTGGCCGAATCGGTCTTGGCGGACTTGATCTTTTGCTGGATCGCGTCGATCGGGTCGTCCAGGAAGATCACGCCCTTGCCGCTTTTGGACGACTTGGACATTTTTTTGGACGGGTCGGCCAAATCCATGATCCGCCCCGCGCCGTGGTTGATCAGCGGCTCGGGGACGGCGAAGGTTTGCCCGTACCTGGCGTTGAAGCGCGAAGCGACGTCGCGGGTCAGCTCGATGTGCTGCTTCTGGTCCGCCCCGACCGGGACGAAATTCGCTTGGTACAGCAGAATGTCCGCGGCCATCAGCGCGGGATAAACGAGCAGCCCGGTCGGGATCCTGGTCGTGTTGTTTTCCTGCCGCAGCGACGGGTCCGCCGCCTTCGCTTTGTACTGCGTCATCCTTTCTAGTTCGCCAAGGTTGGTGTGGCACATCAAGACGTACCCCAGCGCGGCGTGCTCAGGGACGTCGCTTTGCACGAAAATCGTGACGCGGTTGGGATCCACGCCGCTGGCCAGGCAGGTCGCGACGATGTCCGTCTTGCTTCGCGAAACCGTCCCGGGATCGAAATCGACGGTGATCGCGTGCAGATCCGCGACGAACAGAAACGTCTCGCCCTCGCGCTGCAGCTTGGCGAGGTTGCTGATCGAGCCCAAATAGTTGCCCAAGTGCAGGCGCCCGCTCGGCTGGATTCCTGAAACGATGCGTCGGTGTTCCATTCGGTTGACTTCAAAAGCGAAAAAACGTAAATTAATTATATCTAAAATTTTACGCTTTTGGTTGCCCAAAAGCAAAACGGGGCGGCGCCTTCCCGGGACGCGAAAAATTCGGCGGCGGGCAAAGCCGAATTTCGGGTTAAAAATGATAAAATTCTTACGTCCCAGCCAAGGAGACGAAAATGGAAACCAACAGACGCATCAAATCCAAAGGGTACGCGATGCACGACGCGAAGGGCAAATTCGTTCCCTACGAATTCACGCGCCGGCCGCTCAAACCCGACGACATACTGATCAAGATCAAGTTCGCTGGCATCTGCCACTCGGACATCCACACCGCGAAGGAGGAGTGGGGCCCTTGCATTTACCCGATCGTGCCCGGGCACGAAATCGCGGGCGAGGTGGTCGCGGTCGGCAAGAAAGTCAAGAAATTCAAGGTCGGCGACAACGCCGGGGTCGGTTGCATGGTCAACAGCTGCCAAAAATGCGACCGCTGCAAAAAAGGCTACGAGCAGAACTGCGACAAATGCGTGTTCACCTACAATTCCCGGGATGTCTATTCGGACGGCGAGGTGCAGCAGGGCGGGTACTCCGACTGCATCGTCGTGAACGAGCGGTTCGGCATCAAGGTGCCCAAGAACGCGCCGCTGCAATACGTCGCGCCGCTGCTTTGCGCTGGCATCACGACGTTCGCGCCGATCGTTTTCGCCAAAGTCAAGAAAGGCCAGACCGTGGGCGTGGCGGGCTTCGGGGGTCTTGGCATGATGGCTTTCAAATACATGAAGAAGATGGGCGCGGACGTCTACGTGTTCGCGCGCAACAACAAAAAGGAGAAGGCCGCCAAGAGGATGGGCGCGAAAAAGCTGTACAGCTCGCTCGCGGACGTGAAGGAGGAGTTCGACTTCATCATCTCCACGATCCCCACTAAATACGACGTGATGGACTACGTGAACCTGCTGAAATTCGGCGGGCAGCTTTGCATCGTCGGCAACCCGCCGAAGGAGCTCAATTGGAGGATGGATCCGTCCGATCTGATTTCCGCCAACCACAAGCGGGTGTTCGGCTCGTTGATCGGCGGCATCGCGCTGACCCAGAAAATGCTTGATTTCTCGCTGAAGAACAAGATTTACCCCGAAATCGAGATCATCAGGCCCGACCGCATCAACGAGGCGTGGGAAGAGATGCTGACGGGGCGCGGGAAATTCAGGTACGTCATCGACATGAAGCACTTGCGCTAAGGCGGAGCGAAATGGGGGCGACCCCATTTTTTTGTTTGCCCCGAAAAAACTTATTTTAGAATCATTTTGCTATTTTTCGATTTACGGGAACGCAGCACGCAATGAAAATCGCGATCGTCTACGCGACCAACCTTGGCAACACGGCTGCCGTGGCCGCCATGATCGGCAAGGAAATGAAGGTCGACGCCAAGCACATATACGACGTCAACGAGACCGACCCGGAGGAACTGGCCGGCTACGACGGGTACGTCTTTGGCACTTCCACGTGGGGGATCGGCGACATGCTCGACGGATGGAAGGAATTCGATTTCAGGAAACTGGGCTTGGACGGCAAGACCGTGGCTTTGTTCGGCCTGGGCGACTCGCAGATCTACGCGTTCAGTTTCTGCAACGGGCTGGGCGAGCTGTGCCGGGCGATCAGAAGAAGCTGCCGGAAGGCGAGGCTCGTCGGGCAGACCGATGCAAAAAGCTTCGCGTTCAGCGATTCGAAGGCGGTCGAGGACGGCAAGTTCGTCGGGTTGGCGCTGGATTACGACAACTTCCCCGACCGCGTGCCCAAACTGATCAAAACCTGGGTCAAGGGGATCAAAAAGGAATTTATTTAATCCTGCGCCGGTTCTCGATGGCGCTTTTGAGCGTCGTCTCGTCCGCGTAGTCGATCGAAGAGTTGATCGGCAGGCCCAATGAGATCCGGCAGACGGACGCGCGCGAATCCTTCAGGAGCAGCGCGACGTAATTGGCGGTCAGCTCGCCGTCGGCCGTGAAGTTGGTGGCGATCAGCACTTCGGAAACCTTCGGGTCGTTGGCGCGTTCTACCAACCCGCCGAGGTTCAGCGTCTCGGGGTCGACGTTTTTTTTGCGCGACAGCTCCCCGTCCAGGACGTGGTACAGGCCGTTGTATCCCTGGCAGCGCTCGATCGTCAGCATGTCGTCGATCGTCGCGACGACGCAGATTTTGCTTCGGTCGCGCAGCGGCGAGGCGCAAATGTCGCACAGTTCCTTCTTCGACCAGCCGTTGCAGCGTTCGCACCGCTTGATCGCCGCCCGGGCGTTTTGCAGCCGGGAAACGAGCTCGCGGATGAAAAACTGGTCTTTCTTCAGAAGGAAGAAGGCGATGCGGCGCGCGCCTTTGCTGCCGACCGCGGGGAAAGCGCTGATCGCGTCCACCAAGTGCTCGAACTCGATGAATTCTTCCATGGCGCGCTAAAACAGCCCCGGCATCTTGGGCATCGCCTGCTGGGCGATGGCGTCGCGGTCCGACTCGACTTTCCTGATCGCCTCGTTGATCGCCTCGGCGACCATCTCCTCGAGCATCGTTTTGTCGTCGGGGTCCACCAACGTTTTGTCGATCTCGATTTTTTTGACCGTCAAATCGCCCATGATCGCGATCCGGACCGCGTCGTTGCGGTATCCGAAATTGAATTCTTTCGCGTCGAATTCGGCCATTTTCCTTTCCATTTCGCGTTGGTTCTTTTTGATCATCTCGGCCATTTTCTGGAAGTTCATCGGGTTGCCTCGGTTCGTTTTATTCGTATTTGAGATCTTTGCCGAACAGGCTTTCGGCGAATTCGCGGGTCTTGTCGCTCGGTTTCGAAAGCGCCTTGATCCTTTCGGTGTCCAGTTCGGGGATCTTGCTTTTGTCCTTTAGTTCCGCGAACGCGTCCGAGTGCTGTTTGCCCGCCTTTTTGGTGACCGCCACGAACACCAGCGGGGTTTGGAAACGGTCCGCGACGAATTCGTGCAGCCTCGCGTCGTAAGCGAGATTGTTCACGAACAGGGCGTCGTCGGGCGAATCGTAAAGCAAAACGATCCCACCGGGCGACGCCAACAAAACCTTTTTGGCCCTCAAAAACATCTCGGCGGCGTTGGACGCGCCGCTTTCTTCCTTAAGGGCGGAAAGGACGGCGGCGTATTTTTCGTGCAGCTTCGCGTCGTAGTTCTTCGCGATCGCGAAAAAGGCCGCGCGCACGAAGCCGTCGCGGTCCGCCTCGGACGCGAACGCGGGCGAAGCGTCTTCTTTTTCGGGGGCTGGCTCTGGTTTTGGCGGCTGCGCGGGCTCGGGCGGCTTTTTGGCCGCGGCCCGGGGTTCCTCCCGTTCGGGGCGGGCCGCCGTTTCCTTCTGCCTGGCGATCGACGTCTGCGGCGGGGTCGCGCGGAAATCGGGCTTGACCGACCTGAAGACCGCCAGCTGCAGGTTGTATTTGATGTTCGAGGTGAAATGGGCGCGGCTGACCAAATCCTCCCAGATCTCGGTCAGGCGCAGGATCTCGTCGGGCTCGGGCAGCTTCATGGCCGCCACGTTCTTGGCGCTGATCGTCCTGAGCAGCTGCCCGTTGCGGTATTTCGCGTACAAATAGACGTCGATCAGCATGCCGAAGACGTCGTTGATGAACAGGTTCAGGTTGATGCCCGAAAACTCCAGCTCGTCGATCAAATCGATCGCCTTTTGCAGGTCCCGCCCGAAGATTAGGTCGACGAACGCGATTTTCTTCTTTTCGTCCAGCAGCCCGAAGATCTCGTTGATGTTCGCCTCGGTGATCTTGCCCCTCGTCGCGTAGTTCTTGATTTGGTCCAGCAAGGTGATCGCGTCGCGCGCGGCGCCTTTGGCGAGCACGGCGATCTTTTGGATCGCCTCGGGGTCGATCTTGATTTTTTCCAGCTCGCTGATGTTCGTTATCAGCGCGACCAGCACGTCCTCGGTGAACGGCTTGAACCCGAAGCACTGGCAGCGCGACAGGATCGTCAGCGGGATTTTGTGGAACTCGGTCGTCGCGAACACGAACGCGGCGTGGTCGGGGCATTCCTCGATCGTTTTGAGCAAGGCGTTCCACGAGCTGTTCGAGAGCATGTGGGCCTCGTCCAGGATGTAAACCTTGGTTCTCAGGTCCGCGGGCAGGTAATTGACGTTGTCGATCAGGTTACGGATTTCCGCGACCCCGTTGTTGCTCGCGGCGTCCAGCTCGATGATGTCCATCGTCTGGTTCGCGTTGATCAGGTTGCAGTTCTTGCACTTGTTGCACGCGTCGCCGCTTTGCAGGCTCTCGCAGTTGATCGTCTTGGCAAAAAGCTTCGCGGCGGTCGTTTTCCCCACCCCGCGCGGGCCGTGGAAAATGTAGGCGTGCGCGATTTGCTTTTTGGCGATCGCGTTCGTCAGCGACTTGACGATGTGGTCCTCGCCGAACATGTCTTTAAAGCAAATCGGGCGGTATTTGCTGTAAAGTGCGTGGTTTGCCATGGCGTTGGTGTCCCCGGATGTGTCGTTCGAGTGTATTTTAACATACCCGCGGCGTTTTTCGCGCTAGGCGCGCCCCGCGGCGATCAGCAGGTCGGCGTAATACGCGTGCATCGCGCCGTTGTCCCCGGTGAACTGCGCGTCGGGCGCGAAGAACGCCCCGCCCAACCCGCCCAGTTCCTCGCGCAGCAGCCGGTTCGCGCTCACGCCCCCGCCCAGCAGGATCGGGATGCCAGGGAAGCTTTTCGCGTGCCGCTCGACCCGTTTTGCGAAATCGGACACGATCCATCGCTGGAACGACGACAGGATCGCGGCCGCGTCCACGGGCTGGCCGGATTTTTTCAGGGCGTTGACGTGGTTGATCACCGCGGTCTTGAACCCCGAGTAGCTGAACGCCTCGTGCTTCGTGGCGGGCGCGAGGAACCTGACCGAAAACGCCTTGGCCGGATCGTACGCCGCGTCGATCGCCGCGCCCGCGGGGTAAGCCAGCCCAAGGCTGCGGCCGACTTTGTCGTACACCTCGCCGATCGCGTCGTCCGCGGTCTGCTCGAGCAGCTCGACGTCGGTCAGCGATCTGACCAAGTAGATCGCGGTGTGCCCGCCCGACACGACCAACCCAAGGCACGGGAAGGAAAGGGGGTCGGGTTTGTTTATCATCGCGCTGAACACGTGCGAGTGCAAATGGTTCAACGCGATCAGGGGCACGCCCAGCGCGTACGCGACTGTCTTGGCGAACACGCACCCGACGTGCAGCGGCCCGGGCAACCCCGGGGTTTGCGCATAGGCCACGTGGGTGATGTCCCGCGGCTGGAGCCCGCATCCGCCAAGCGCGGCGAAAAACGCCTTGAGCACGTTCGCCTCGTGGGCCCGGGACGCGATTTCGGGGACCACGCCGCCGAATTTTTCGTGGTTGGAGCTCAGGATCGCGTTCGCGAGCACCTTGCGGCCGCGCACGATCCCGATCCCCGTGTCGTCGCACGTGGTCTCGATCCCAAGGACGGTGGGGGTTTTTTTGGGCATGGGTTAGTTCCAGTTGCTTGCCTTGAAACGGACGTACGCGTTGACGATCGCCTGCTTCTGCCACGCGTTAAGCGGCGCCTCGACGTAGTCGGTCAGGTTGTCTTTGGCCGGGATGGTGTAGGCGGCGGTTATCTTTTCGGCCATGGGATCCACATTCGGATCCGGATCCCCGAAATATTGGTTGGTGTAGACCACGCTGTTGATCACGTCCAGGGCCGGGTCGGGGTTCGCGTCGTTGGGATCGGCCTGGTCCTCGGCCGTGCCGCTGACGATTTTCAGCGGCGACACGTATTGGACGTACGCGAAGTTGGACATCGGGCCGTTGGCGTAAAGCCCGTCCGCGCCCATCGCCTCGAACGCGTCCGGGTCGTTGGAGTCGCAGCCTTCCAGCGCCGTCGTGCCCAGGATGCCGTAAATCTCGTCGGCGCGTCCGGGATGCTTGGCCAGCGTCTTGTTGCTGACCACCAGGCAGTCCAGCGCCAGCGGGGTGTCCGCGGGCGTCACGAAATGGAAATCGTCCGAGGTCGGCGGGTTGGTCGTCGCGTCCTCGCCGCCCTGGGCGGCGAAAATCGCGTCCCCGTTGAAAAGGAACGCCCCGTTGACCGCGCCCGTCGCCAGGCGGTTCAGGATCGCGGTGCTGTCGGAATTGAGGAAGATCGGCACGGGGTTTTTGCCCAGCGTCGCCGTGTTGATCCGGGAGCCGTCGCTCCAATTGCGGAAAATGCCCTCGTACTCGGGGATCGACGGGCGGACCGAATCCGGGCTCGGGTTGACCGTGGCGTTTTGGGATGCGATCAGGTTGGCGACCGAGAACAGGGAGCGCTCGTCCTCGACCGCGGCCAGTTTCGCGTCCGCGAAGCGTCCGGGGTTGGATCCGACCGCGTCCAGGAGCGCGGACCACGTGATGCCCGGGTCCGCCAGCGCGGGGATTTGCTGCCCGCGGTACGCGAAAACGAAGCTTTGGAAGAAATACGGCACGCAGTATTCGAGCAGGTTGGGCGTTTCCGCGAACCCGGTCAGGATCCTTTGCACGGGGGCGATGAAAAGCGACAGGGCGTCGTTCGCGGTCACTATGGGGTCCCCGCTCATCGGCTTTCTCAGGTTGAAGACCGACCAGTCGATCGGCTCCAGCTCGTTCTGCCGGATCAACTCGATGATCGCGTACGTGGAGGCCGCGCCGATGGCGTACGTGCCGTTCTTGAAGTTCGAGATCATGTTCTCGTTGGACGTGAAATAGTCGAAGCGCAGGCCGCGGTGCTCGTCGCGCAGCCGCGCCTTCAAATCCTCGCTCATGTACGATTCGTAGTTGGCGAACACCAAAACCGGATCGGTCTGGGAGGCGCACGACGCGGCCGCGGCGGCGACCAACGGCGCGAGCGCCGCCAGGCTGAGCGCCTTGGTCAGTTTAAGCCTCACTTTGTTTCGCGCCCCCTTTCGCCGCCTTTTGCGGCTTTTTGAGATCCCGGAGCGATACCCGGTTGAAGCGCGCCGAGCGGCGCAGCACGCTGTCGCGGTGTTTGGCGCGCTCGCTGAAATACTTGCGGACGGCGAACGCGCAGGTGACCGCGACGGTCGCGAAGACGACCAGGGCCCCGAACGCCGCGGCCCAGGCCTTCACGCCCTTGCGCATCGTGTACAGCTGCGACGACACCGTCTGCGCTGATCCGCGCACGAGGTTGGTGATGATGAAGTCGTCGAAGCTCATCGCGAAGGCGATCGCCGCGCCCGAGAGGATCGCAGGCAGCAGGTAGGGAACCGTGATCCTGAAGAACGTCTGGAATTTGCCGTACCCGAGATCCGCGCTGGCCAAAATCAGGTTGACGTTCATTTTCTGCATCCGCGGGTATATGGTCACCAACGCGTACGGCGCGCAGAACGAGATGTGCGACACGATGATCGTGAACAGCCCAAGCGACTGGTTGAAGCTCAGCCACGTCAGCGTGAACAGGATGATGAGGCTCAACCCGGCGATGATCTCGGGCGTGGAGATCGACGCGTTCGAGACCCCGATCGTCGCCTTGCGGTAGAACGCCTTGTTGTTCCAGATCGCGAACGACGCCGCCGTGGCGATGATCGTGGCGATCGGGGTGACCACGACAGCGACGATGAGCGAATTCAGCAGGCTGTTGACGAAGTCGCCGTCCGCGACCAAATCCGCGTACGCCGATCCCCCGCCCTCCGCGTCCGGGACCCCGAACACCAAATTGATGTTGCCCCGGTTGGTCGAGCCGTTGAAACTCACCAAAACGACGACGAAAAGCGGCAGATAGATCAAAACCAGGACGATCCAGATGTAAGACTGCCTGAGCCAAAAAAGCGTTTTCTGTTTTCGGTTCATCGCCGTTTACCCCCGGGCCGCCGCGGCTTTCGCGCGCGCAATTTTGCCCTTAATTAGCCAAAACAGCTTGGGCGCCAGCTTCCACGCCGCGTAAAACGCCAGGATCAGCGACGCCAAGACGAGGCTCAGCGCGCTGGCCTGGGCGATCGCGACGTTGCTTTCGAGCGCGTTGCTGCCCAGGCTGAAAATGTAGTCGCCGATCAGGCTCGCGTCGTTGCTGTTGTTCAAAAACTGGGGGATCGCCACGGTCGTGAACGCGGGCAAAAGCACGAGGCTGATTCCCGAGAAAATCGCGGTTTTGCAATAGGGGATGACGATTTTGAAAAACGTCTTGAACGTCCCGTACCCCAAATCCTGGCTGGCCAGCACGTAGTTGCGCGGCATCGCGGTCAGGACCGAGTACAGGGGCAAAATCATGAACGGGATGTAGATGTAGCACATGCCCACCACCGTGTACCCGTCCCCGTAGGTGCTGTTGACCGTCAACGTCCCCGCGGCGGCCGTCGCCAGCAGGTCGAAAAGCGACTTCAGGCCGACCAGCTTGACGAGAAAGCTGCTCCAGATCGGCGCGGTCGCGAACAGGATGATCGCGGCCTTGTACACCTTGTTCCGCGCGAACGCCAAAAAATAGCAGAACGGGAAGGCGACGAAAAGGACGATCGCCGTGGAAACCACCGAAATCCAAAGCGACTTCCAGATTTTCTCCCAAACGAACCCGTCCACGATGCCGAAATTGTCCGCGACCGTCCCCGCCGCGCCGTTTTCGACCACCGGCCTGAACGCGTAGACCAAAATGATGGCGAGCGGGATCACGAACAGGATCAGCGCGAAAAGCGCGAACGGCAAAAGCAGCCAGATTTTCTTGTTCGCCTTGAGCGTGTTGGCCACCTTGCTTTGCACGATTTGCCACATTATTGCGCCACCTTCATCATGTGCACGTCGATCTGGTCGAATTTGATCCCGACCCTTTGGTTGACCTCGACGTAATCGATGTTCTGCACGGTGACGGGGATCGCGTCGTCGATGAGCCCCGTGATTTCCCAGAGCACGCCCTTGTACGTCGCCTTGGTCACCGCGATGTCGAAAATCCCCTCCCCCGCGGGGACGACGTCGAAGTCCTCGGGCCGGATCAGCACGTGGACGCGCTCGCCGACCGCGAAGCTGCCGTCGCCGCCCTCGTCGGTGTGGACCGCTATCTTGTCGAACAGCCTGATTTGGTTGTCGCCAAGGAAGGTGCCGTCGAAAATGTTCGCGTCCCCGATGAATTTGGCCACCCAGATGTTCTTGGGCTCGTCGTAGATCTCGTTCGGGGTGCCGATTTGCTCGATGTCGCCCTCGGACATGACGACGATTTTGTCGGACAGGATCAACGCCTCCTCCTGGTCGTGCGTGACCAAAATGAATGTCAGCTTGAATTCGTTGTGCAGCCGCTTCAGCTCGTCCTGCAGCGTCTTGCGCACTTTCGCGTCCAGCGCGGAAAGCGGCTCGTCCAAAAGCAGGATGTCGGGCTCGATCACCAGCGCGCGCGCCAGCGCCACGCGCTGCTGCATGCCCCCCGACAGCTCGGAAGGGTACTTGTTCTCTTTGCCCTTCAGCCCGACCTTCTCGATGATGTCGTTGGCCTTTTTGGCGATTTCCTTGCGCGTCAGCGGCCGCGTCAGCATCCTTTTCTCGTAGGATTCCTTTTTGGTTATCGGGTAGGTTTCCCAATAGGAGATCCAATAGTCGACGTTGTTGTATTCCTTGACGAGCCGGTCGTATTTCTTGTCGATCTGCTTTTTCTTGTTGAAGTTGTTCTTGAGCTCGACCAGCTGCCGCTGGATCGCGGCGATCGTCCCCGCGTCGCCCGTCTCGGCGATCTGCTCGCGCAGCTTGATCACCTCGTCCTCGTACTGGCTGATCCGCATCTCCTGGTTCTCCTCGAACCAAGGGTTTTTGGAGTATTGCGCGAAAACCTTGTCCATTTTGGCTTTCAGGTCGGTCCGCTTTTTCTCGAGCAGCTTGATTTTGCCGTTGGCGTGCCTGATCGCGTCCGCGTAAATCCTGTCGACCTCCTTGTGCCGCGCCTCGGGGACCGATTCCAAATCGGTGCGCAGGATCCTCAGGCCGTAGCAAATGTTTTTGTACACGGTCATGTTCGGGAACAGCGCGTAGTCCTGGAACACGGTCGCGCACGGGCGTTTGTGCGCTGGCATGTCCTTGATGTCGATGTCGTTAATTTTGATTTGGCCGAAGGTGGGTTGCTCGAACCCGCCGATCATTTTCAGCGTCGTCGTCTTCCCGCATCCCGAGGGGCCCAGCAAAGTCACGAATTCGCCGCGGTTGATGGTCAGGTTGAAATTCCGCACTGCGACGAACCCGTCCTCAAAAATTTTATTGACGTTTTTCAGTTCAATAAAGTTTTTTGTCTTCAATTTTCCGCTCCTTCGCGAGACTTGTTTTCAATCAAAATTGATTAACGATTATAAAGATAAAATGAAAAAATATTGCAATTATTTCACAAAAAATTATGGCGCCGTTTTTCGGGCGGAAAAAACGCTTCTTCCGGCGGGTTTTTTTGGGGTTTTCCGCAAAAAAAATCCCGGGGGCGGACCCCCGGGAGAAAACGGATTTCCGATCCGGTTATTTTGGCAACGCGTTCTTGGCGAAATACCAGTGTTTGGTATGGCAGGAAGCGATGCAAAGCTCGGTCAATCTCATCTCGGTGTCCAAAACGTGCATCATGTTGCGCGGCAGGATCATGTGCGCCTCGAGATCGAGCAGGTTGCGCTTGCGGCTTTGCCTCAATCCCTGCTTGACCGTGTAGGCCATGACCTTGTTGACGTAGCGTTCGTCCACGCCGAACTGCTCGATCATGATGTCCGCCAGGAAGTTCCAGTCGTTCTTGAGCGCGGCCGGGCGGAACGCCTGGAACAGGTGGTCGACCGGGTTTTCGGAAAGCGCGGCCACGTTCTTGAGCTTGTTCAGCCGGTTGATCGCGATCCGCTCCTCGAAGTAGACCGGCCCGAAGCAAATGCCAGCGAACAGGAACAGAACTACGCAAAGCAGGATGTTGCCAAGCAATTCCTCGTTCAGCGAGTCCAAGGTCGCCTGGTCGGGCGCCATGCCGATTTCGCGCGCGACCAGCCCGATGTTGACGAACGGCTGCAGCACGCTAAGCAACAGGCTGAACCCGACCAGCACGAAGCTGATCCACCCGGTCAGCACGAACGTTTTGGTCTTTTGCACCGTCACGCGGTTCGTCTTGCGGTTCATCAGCCCGCCGAAAATCGAGAACGAGATGAACGCGAACGCGAACAGCGAGGTCCACGTCGCGATCAGGTCGGCGAAATTGATCATCTTCGCCATGCTCGAGAACCCCGGCGCGTCGTAGGCCCCGGCGTACCCGCCCGGGAAGTATCCCAGGCCGCCGATCATGCAGAACGCGAGGATGAACGGCAAGCTGATGAGCAAGCAGTACCACGTGCCAAGGACCGGCTGCCTGCGGCCCAAAAGCAGCAACGAGCGCGAAGGCACGACCAGCTCGCCTTCCTTGACCAGGTCTTCCACGAACCGCGGCGCCCAGGCAGCGAAACCGTTGATGATGCCCAGGACGCCGACGGCGATCAGGATGTTGATCAAGCCGAACAGCCATTTGACGTTTTTCTCCCTCAGCCAGTCCTGGAACGAGAAGAAGTCCCCGCCCGGGGTGCCAAGCGACATCGAGATCGCGATCGCCAGGTAGATGACGGTCACGATCGTCAGCCCGATGAAGATCGCCTTCGGGGTTTTCTTTGGCTCGCGCATCTCGGTTTGCAGGCCGGCGGTCACGTAGAAGCCGTCGAACGCGAAGAAGATCGCCGCGATCGCCCCGAACGTCCCGAAGAACGGCGTCAGCGCGAAGAAGTTGGTCGCGGCGCTGTCCCACAGCACGGGAGGGTCGAGGTTGTTGATCCCGCCGTAGGTTATCGCCGGGTCCGCCGGGTCCGTAACCGGCATCGCGGCCAACACGAAGCCCAAAATAGCGACCACGGCCAGCGGGATGAATTTCAGGCTGGTGATGATCCAGTTTTGGACGTTGGTCGCTTTGGATGAAAGGCCGCACACAACGATGAAGTAGATTGAGATCGCGATTATGACCACCATCCAGATCGCCCAGTCGTTCGAGGTCCCGAACGTGTTGTTCGCGTCGAACCCCGAGAGGGCGTCCTGGAGCGAGACGATGACGTAGATCGGCATGAAGAAGAACGTCAGCGGCAAATAAAGGAACGTCATGAAGTATTTGCATCCCTTGTAGATGTATTTGCCGTTGAACTCCTTGCACCAGCCGATCATCGACAGGTTGTCGTTCCGCGCGCTGGAGATCTCGATCAGGGCCAAGCCCATGCAGATGACCGCGAAGGCCGCGATGACCCACGAGACGATCGCCCAGATCAGGTTTGAGCCCGAATAGGACAGGATCGTGCTCGACTTGAAGAAGATCCCCGCGCCGACCGAGCTGCCGATCACGATCGCGATCGCGCTGATGAAGCCGATTTTCTTGCTTGTCGGCGCGTTCGCGAGCGAACGTTCGGCGGGCGCGGCCTGGCCGGGCGAATTGTTGTTCGGATGATTCTGGTTGTTCACGTCCATATGTAAATTTCCCTAAATGGTTAACTTAAAGGTCTTCCCGCACCAAAGGCATCGACATGCAGCGCGCGCTGCCCATGCCAAGCGACAGTTGGTCGCCCTTGAAGGGCAGAACGGTCACGCCCGCCTCGATCAGGGCGGCTTCGGTCTTTTTGTTCCGCGAATAGCCAACGACCACCCCCGGCTCGATGACCAGGTAGTTCGTCGCGTCGAAGTTGGTCTCGATGTTGATGTCGATTTGCGACGCGTTGTGGCCGGCGACCGGGATCAAAACCGGCTTTTTGCCGATGATGACCTCCAACGCCCGCTTCAAATCCATGTTCAGCACCTTCGGCGACGCGATCGACTTGCTGGATTTGATGTCGATTTCCCAAATCTTCAGGACGTCCAGCATGTTCGGCGAATACAGGAATTTGTTTTCGTCGACCATGGTCAGCCACGTGTCCAGGTGCATGAGGTTCGGCATCTTCGGCACGTTGATCGCGTAGATTTTCTTGAATTTGCATTCCTTGTTCAGCGCGATGTTCTTCGCCAAGGCCTTGATGGTCGCCATCTTGGTGCGTTCGGAAACGCCGACGACCAAGGTGTTCTTGCCGTAAATGAAAACATCGCCACCTTCGATGTCCAGGCCCTCGGTCGGGACGATGTATTTCGGGGTGTCGATGTATTTCGGGTTATTCTGGAAGATGAATTCGGAGAAAAGGACTTCCCGCCTGCGCACGTTGTGCTTCATCCAGTGCAGCGTTATCCCGTTGCCAACGCTCGCGAACGGAT
>CAZPGT010000004.1:0-21880 GCA_964586345.1 uncultured Mycoplasmatales bacterium
AATAAAGGCTGGCGCGCTTGAAATCGATCGCGCCGTAAAAGGCGGACGATCGCTTCCAAAGGTTGTCGATGATGAATCTCCACGTCCGCTGCGCCGGCACGCTGTCCGTGTAGTAGCAAATCCGCTGCATCAGCCCCAGGTAATAGATGTTGTTCAGGTTGGCGCTTTCGCTGTTCTCGAGCAATTGCGACAAGGCGAACGACAGATGGTGGATTTCGCAAGCGGGGCGCAGGTCGTTGGCCGCCAGGACTTTTTCGCTCACAAGCATCGCCGTCGCCTAACCGCCCTGTCTTTTGATGGCGTCCAGCAGCTTGGCCAGCTCGGCGGCTTTCATGTAGCAGCTCAGCCCGCGGTTGACCACGTTGCGTTCGTTTGTGCCGTCGAACATCACGAAGTCGCCCCGCCCGTACAGTCTGGACAGATAATTGGCGTACAGCCCGATGCTTTCGTCCGAACCGGGCGGCAGCCTGAACCCGAAGCCCAAATCGTACCGAACCCCCAGGATGTCGCGGCTGATCGATCCGGAGACCAGGATTAGGCAGCAGTTGAGCGTCTCGGCGTGGTTGTTGAGCGTGTTGATGAATTTGAACAGGTATTCCTTGTTCTGGTTCGCCAGGTCCTGGATGTCGTTCAGCACGATGACGAGCGGCTTGATCGGCTGTTGGGTCGTTTCCATCCTGTTGTAGTCGTCGATCGTCTCCGCGCCGCTTTCCTTAATCAGCTTGATGCGGTACTTGAGCTCGTGCAGGATCTTGTCGAACAGGATGAAACCGTCGTTGACGTTGTTCGCGATCGAGGACACCAGGTGCGGTTCGCCCTCGAACTTGGACAGATGCTCTGATTTCGTGTCCACGATCGCCAGCATCAGGTCGGTGGTCGAATAACTCGTCACCAGCGACAGGACGAGATTGGACAAAAACATGTTTTTGCCAGAGCCGATCGCGCCCAAAACGAGCAGCGTGCGGTATTTGTAAAGGCTGACGAGCAGCGGCTTGCAGTTGTTGTCCACGCCGACGGCGCATTCGAGCTTGCGGTTGTACGTGTCGATGTATTGGTGGATTTCCGCGAAGTGGATTTTGTTCGGGTGCGGCGCGGCGAACTGGAAATCGATTTGGCTGCTGTCCTTTAGGTAAACGTCGAATTTGGGAACGCCCAAGGCCTGCTGGATGGCGTTTTTGTGCTTGGTCAGGACCTGCAGGTCGCTTGGGTCCGCCAATTGCCATTCCAGCAAGACGACGGTCGGGCCGGCGTGGCTTTTGATCGGCTCCGCGCCGATCTTGAGTTTGGCGAACAAATCGGCGAGGTTCGCCATAGCGGTTTTCGCGAACGCGCGGTTCTCGTCGAATCTCCTGTCGGACTTACCGTCGATGTTTTCCAGGAAATTGAAGCTTTTTTTGGACAAAAGCTTGATGCTGAACGGCTGGGTGCCGGAAACGCCGTCGTAAACCAACGTGCTTTGCGGCCGCGGCGTCCTGTCGGGCGCGGCGGGCGGGCTTTCGCGGCGGTAACTGGATTCCACGAACACGACGCCGGTCCCTTCGGGGGAAGGGGGGTCGCCGTCCGGGCGCGGCGGCGCGTCCCCCGCGCTCGGCCCGCCTTCGGTCTGGGTTTGCCTTTGGGTTTTCGCCCTTTCGTAGAAGCCGCCCAGCCAAACGATGCATTTCTTGCGCCAGCGCTCGACGGGTTTGGCCTTCAGCTTGGCGCAGATCGCGACGATCGCGGCGATCAGCAGGATCGCCAGCAGCACGAACAAAACCAGCGACGGGACGCCCGCGTTCAACGAAAAGAAAACGGTCCACAGCAACCCGCCGTTCACGAACACCTGCCGCGCCCAGAACCAGACGCCGCTTACCCACGCGTTGGCGATCCACGAGTTGAAGTACGCCGCGAAGAAGCCCGCGATCGTCGTCCCGGCCGGCCACGCCTGGAAAAAGTTCACGATCGCGAAAACCAACGACAGCGACGCCATGACCAGCCAGAAGAACAGCCAAAACCGTTTCGTGGCGAACAAGCGCCAATAATTTTTCCTGTAGACCAGAAAAACGACGCCGATCGCGAACAGGAAGGCGTACGCGAAATATTTCGCCGTGCCGAACAAAAGCAAATCGAAAACCACGCCGTCCAGGAATTCGCCGAAATACGGGATCCGCAAAAACGCGCTTAGCGCGACGAGCGCCAAGGCAATCCCCGCCAACAGCCTAAAAACCAGCTGCCTCGCGTTTTTGTTGGTCTCGGGCGTGGTCAGCCACTGAACGTTCAGTTTCGTCTTCAATCCCGGCTTTTGTTCTGCGGCGGTCGGCATAATCGGTCACCTTGGCTCGTTAAACGTCGATCACGGTCGGCAAAACGATTGGCCGCTTGTCCAGGCTTTTCTCGAAAATCTTCATGACCGTCTTTTTCAGGATCGTCTTGAAGTCCCGCATCTCGCTCGCGCTGATGTGCCGGTCCTTCTGGCTGCTCTTGAGATCCTGCAGCTCCTTGAAGAGGCTTAGGATCTGTTCGTTGATTTTCGCCCGGATGCCCGCGAGTTTGTCCTCCTCGTCCGAGATGCCGTAAAGCTCGCATTTGATCTCGGACAGAAATTGGTGCTTTCTGGAATTGTAGAAAATCAAAATGATCGCCGCGCCGTTCTCGGCCATCTGCTCGCGCTCGAACAGGATGCTGGCGTCGATGTCCTGCACGCCCGACGAATCGACGTAACGCGATTCCAGCGGGACCTCGCCGATGTCCTTCATCAGGTTGCCGTCCACGAACTTGACGACCTCGCCGTTGTACAGGATCTTGACCTGCTCGACCGCCAGGCCAACGTGCTTGGCTATCGCGGCGTAATTGACGAACTCCTTGTACAGGCCGCTGGTGGGGATCACGTATTTGGGCCGCAGCAGGTTAAGCAGGTACTTGTGGTCCTCGTTGGACGCCTGCATGGGCAGAACGTCGTTGGTCAGCTTCACGTAGTCCACGTCGTTGCGCGCCACGTCGTCCAGGATTTTGGCCTCCACGCCCTCGTATCCCGCCACGCGCGGGGTGATGAGCACGAAGGTGTCCTTGTCCGTGAAATGGATCTTTTCGTCCTCGCCGTTGGCGATCTTGCTCAGCCGCGAATAGAGGCGGTGCGGGTTGGACGCGATGCACACGAGCGCGTTGTTGGTCTTGTCGATTTCCGAAATCGGCAGCGTTATCAGGTTCTTGCTGTTGAAGATCTTGTTGCGCACGGCCGCGGAAAAGACGTTGATGAACGTGTGCGAGTAGATGATGAGCGGCCGGCCCTTTTGCTTGGCCAGCTGCGCGACGGTCAGGATGGCGTACGCGTTGGAGTCGTAGCACGAAACGAAAATCCGGCCCTCGGGCGGCGAGGCGTTGATGATGTGGTCCAAAATGTCCTTCGATTTGTGCCGCGGCGACGTGAACCCGCTGTTCTTGTTGACGTACCCCGCGCCCACGATCAGCGCCAGGACGTTGTTGTGCACGATCTTGGACAGATCGTTCAGGCTGCCCTCGAAGGCCAGGTTCTTGTCGCTTGACAGGATGAAGTCGTCGATGTAGACGACGTAACCCGCCGGGGTGTGGAACGCGAACCCAAGCGACCACGGCATGGAGCTTGACACGCGGAACGGGATGATTTTCTGCCCGCCGACGACGATCGGCCTGAGGTTGTCCGCCGTGACGATTTTCAGCTGCTTGGCGCTGATCGCCTGGATTTTCTTGTCCACCACGGTCTCGATGAGCGTCTTGCCGATGATGCTCGTGTAGATCGGCACGGGCCCGATCGCCTTCAGGAGGTATTCCAGGGCGCCGATGTTCTCTTGGGTCGGGTAACCCACGAAAAGCCCCTTGACGCGGTGCTTGTTTTTCGCCAGCCACCCGAAGTCCGGGATCAGCTGCTTGACGCCCAACAGCGACGTCGTTGGGACCAGCGCGCCGAAATTGACGATGAACACGCCGTCGTTGATTTCCAAAACGTAGCAGTTTTTGCCGCGCTCGTCCTGGCCGCCCAAGGCGAAGAAGTTGAACCGGCAATCCCTCGGGCGCTGCCACGCGCCCGGGGCGTCGGGATGCCTTTGGGGTTTGCCGGGCCGGTTGGCGTGGTGGCCGTTAGTGGTCGAATTCACTGAGTTTTACCTGCCTTGCTTTCTTTCCGCCGCGACGATTAGTGGCGCAAATCGAGTTTCTTGATGAGTTCGCGGTACGCGTTGAGGTCGTTCCGCTGCAAGTAGGCCAAAAGGCGTTTGCGCTTGGACACCTTCCTGTAAAGCCCGCGCTTGGAGATGGAATCCTTTTTGTTGGTCAGAAGGTGCTTGGTCAGGATTTTGATCTCCTCGGTCAGCATCGCGATTTGCACGAAGGCGCTGCCCACGTCCCTCTCGCTTTTCCTGAAGTTGCTTATGATCGCGTTTTTTTGCGTTTTGCTTAAAGCCATGACTACTCCCTGGTGAACGGATATCAAGTCGAACGGTTGACGTTAATCTGATTAAACTTCTTAATATTATATATGATATTTTCCGAAATCCGAATTTAAAATCGCGCCCGCGCAGGCGGTTACGCGGGCAGGGCGGGGACGAGCGCCGCGGGGCTCCAATCCCAAACGAAAAGGTTGCGGAAAACGTCCCACGAAAAATACGCGCCGAGGCCGGGAAGTTCGGGCACGCGGATGTAAAGGATGATCAGCACGACCGCCAGGTCGGCGACCATGACGGCCAGAACCGACCAGAACTTCAGGTTGATCCTCCCGTTCGGCGTTTTGGGGTATTCGCATCGCGTCAGAACGAACGTGAACACGGTCAAGACGTAAACGTAGGGGATGAGCGTCATCCAAAAATCCCCGCTCAGGTAAAGGAAGCGCCACGCCGAGGAATTGTAGGTGACCTTGGTCGACAGGAAGGCGATCGATTCCGAGGCGAACCACAGCAGGAAAACGAAAAGCGCGAAGTCGAACCACTTCCGGTTCTTCGCGAACCCGCGGTCGCACAGCAACAGCCACGCGCAGCAAATCAAGAGCAGGAGGATCCGCAGCACGCTGATCCTGAAATACTCGTAGTTCGCGTAGGCGATCACGAACCCAAGGACCGCGAACGCCGCCAGCGCCGCGGCCTTGAAGGCGTAATTCGCCCACCACGGCGGCCGCCTGAACCCGACGATCGCGCGACGCCGGGCGGACAGGCGGCTTTTCGCCGCATCCCACCGCAGGAAGGCCGACGCGCGCGACCACAGCGCGTCGATGCGTTTCCAAAGGAGGATCGTCAGGAACACGCACTCCAGGTAGACCAAAAACATCCCCACGACCCCGATCCAGGCGAACTCCAGCAAAAACACGTACATGGCGCCCGAGCAGACGAGGAAGATGAGGTTGTGCGCGAACATCTTCCTGTCCATCCTGTAGACCGACCACGCCACGAACACCGCTCCTAAGGGGACGAAGAACAGGTATCCCGTCACCGAGAAGAAGCAAAGCCCGAACAGCGGGTAGAACGTCTGGCTCACGCCGGCCTTCTTTTTGGCGCTGTTGATGATCTCGTACGCCAAAAGCATGAACAGCATCTCGAAGTGGCTGTTGTTGGACGCGGACATCCAATAGTACGAGAAAACGCACAGGAAAAGGCAGAACCCCAGGATCGCCAGCGAGACCCAGACGAAATGCCGCCTTTTGCCGCAAAAAAGCAGAACCGTCTCGTTGATCGCGTGCGACGCGAGCACCCACAGGAAAAGCGGGGACAGGATCGTGTAGAACGGCACGACCGACCCGTGGACGCTCCACGCCGCGTAAACGTAATAGACCGCCGAATACTGGTAAGGGCCAAGGATCGACGTCAGGCTCAGGCCCGAAGGGTAAAAGACGCCGTCGCCCGCGCGCAGCGAGAACGCGCCGAGCTTGAAATACTCCGAAATGTTGATGTAAGCGCCCGTGTCCCCGAACTTGTACGAGCTGAAGCACCCGATCAGGACGAAAAGCGGCGCGGTCGCGATCGTCGGGATCGACTCGAACAGCGCCCGTTTGGCCGTCGCGGCGCAAAGGCGCGAGAAGCCGTTCGCGCCGTAAACCCTGCGCGCTTGGGCCAAAAGCGCCGCGAGCCGCGCCGCGAACCCGGCGATCAAACCGAACGTCAGGGCGTGCACGAAACCCACGTAAAAGGCGAAGTTCGCGTAGTTCGCAGAGACGGGCGGCACGACGCTGAAGTTCAGGGCGACGAGGAAAAAATAAAGCGGGTTCAGCGGCTTGGCGTGGCGCTTTCCCGCCAGACCGTCCGCGAACTTGGCGATTATGGGCAACGCGAAAACGAAAACGCAGATGAAATAAACCAATGTCGCACCCGGATGAGACGCGCCCGCTCGCGGGCGTTGCTTATGATTTTAGCAAAATTAAGCCGCGGCCGGCACGTTTTTTCCCGCGGGCGCGAAAAAAAAGGCCCATGGCGTCGCGCCATGGGCCCCACGGGGCTATTGTTGCCCGGATGCGATCGGGGACTTTTTCGCGGGGGGCTGCTTTTTTTGCTTGGCCGGCTTGTGCCCGGGGACGGCCTGCACGAACTGCAGGATCGCCATCTCGGTCGCGTCGCCCGCGCGCTTGCCCAGTTTCAGCACGCGCGTGTATCCGCCCGCGCGGTTCGCGAACGCCGGGCCGATTTGCCCGAACAGGTGCTGCACCGCCTGCTTCGCGGTCAGCTTTTGGGTCTTGGTCAGCCACCGCGCGGCGAGCCGGCGGTTCGCCAGCGTGTCGGTCTTGGCCCACGTGACCAGCCGCTCGACGCGTTTCTGGGTCGCCTTGGCCTTGGTCAGCGTCGTCCTGATTTCGTGGTAGCTTACCATGTCGCTCGCCTGCTGGCGGACGATCATGGCGCGCGAGGAGGCCGTCTTGCCCTTTTTGTTGATGTATGACATGGCGGAACTAACCTTTCAGCTTCAGGCCGTATTCGAGCAGTTTCTTGTTGATCTCGCGCAGCGACTTCTTGCCCAGGTTGCGGATCTTCTCGATTTCCGCGCGCGGCTTCTCGGTCAGCTCCTGGATCGTCTGGATCCCGTGCCGCTTCAGGCAGTTGTACGAGCGCACGGTCAGATCCAGGTTCTCGATCGGGATCGACAGCGTCTGGTTGCGCAGCTCCTCGTTCTTCTCGCGCATCACCTGCAGCTCGCGCAGCGACTCGTTGATGTCGACGAGCGGGTTGAGGTGCGCGACCAAAATGCGCGCGGCCAGCGCGATCGCGTCGCCCGCGGAAATCGTGCCGTTGGTCGCGACTTCCAAAACGAGCCGGTCGTTGACGGCCTTTTTGGACAGCTTGACCTCCTCGACCGCGTAGCTGACCTTGACGATCGGCGAGAAGTTCGAGTCGATCGGGATGACCGAGATCGTGTTGATGAGGTCGCGGTTCTCGTTGAACGTCTTGAAGCCGCGGCCGCGGGTCGCGTAGATCTCCATCGCGAACCTCTTGTCCGCGGTCAGCGTGCAGATGTGCAGGTTCTTGTTGACGATCTCGAACCCGACCGGGCACTCGATGTCCGCGGCGGTCAGCGCCCCGGCCTTGTTGGCGGACAGCTTCATGGTCGGCCAGCGCTCGAGCGTGGTCTCGGCGAGTTTCTCGTCGCTGACGATGTTCTCGTTGATCGACACGATGAGGTTCTTCAGGTTCAGCACGATCTGGGTCATGTCCTCGAGCACGTGGGGCACGGCCTGGAACTCGCGGGTCACGTCGTTGACCTTGACCGCGAACACGCTCGCGCCCGGGATGTTGGACAGAATGATCCGGCGCAGGGCGTTGCCGATCGTGATGCCGAAGCCGCTTTGCAACGGCTGGATGCTGTAGCAGCCGTAGTTCTTGGTCGCGTCCTCTTTGACAACGTTGATTTCGTATTTCAAAAAATGTTCCATGTTGATCTCCTGCGCCTACCGCGGCTTCTTGGGCGGCCGGCAGCCGTTGAGCGGCAGCGGGGTGACGTCGTTGATCTCGGTCACGGACAGGCCCGCCGCCTGCAGGCTGCGGATCGCGACCTCCTTGCCCCGGCCCACGCCGTTGACGCGGACCTTGACGGTCGTCAGGCCCATTTCCACGGCGTCCTTGGCCGCCGCCTCGGCGGCCACGCCCGCCGAATACGGGGTTTTCTTCTTCGTGCCCTTCAGGCCGATCGTGCCGCTGGAGGCCCAGGTGATCACGTTGCCCCGCTCGTCCGCGATCGAGATGATCGTGTTGTTGGAGGTCGCGTGGATGTAAGCGACCCCGTTGGTGAAGCCCAACCGTTTTTTCTTTGCCATGCGCGATCGCCCCTACTTCGTCTCGATCTTCTTGTTGGCGACCGTCTTGCGCGGGCCTTTGCGCGTCCGCGCGTTGGACTTCGTGCGCTGCCCGCGGACCGGCAGCCCGCGGCGGTGCCGCAGCCCGCGCCACGAGCCGATTTCCATCAGCCGCTTGACGTTGAACGCGACCTCGCGGCGCAAATCGCCTTCCAAAACGTATTCGCTCGCGCAGTTGCGGATCGCGGCGAGCTCCTCGTCGCTTAGGTCCTTGACGCGTTTGTCCTTGTCCACGTTCGCCTTCCTGAGGATCGCCTGCGACCGGGACGGCCCGATGCCGTAGACGTAGGTCAGCGCGACCTCGACGCGCTTGTTGTTGGGGATGTCGACCCCCAGAATCCGTGCCATATGTGCGTTTAACTCCTTCGCGCGCTAACCTTGGCGCTGTTTGTGCTTGGGGATCTTGCAGATCACCCGGATCTTTTTGTGCCGTTTGACGATTTTGCAGTCTTTGCAAATCGGTTTGACCGATGAACGAACCTTCATGATGCCTTCCTTACAGACGGTAGATGATGCGGCCACATGTCAAGTCGTATGGACTGAACTCAACCTCGACGGTATCACCTGGTAGAATGCGGATCTTGTTCATCCGGATTTTACCCGATATGTGCGCCTCGACGCTCATCCCGTTTTCAAGCAAAACTTTGAATTTGTCGCCTTTCAACGCTTCTTTGACCACGCCCTTGATGCTGATGCTGTCTTTCAAAAAGCCTGTCTCCTGTTATTCGGTTAAGATTTCGCATCCCGAGGGCGTGACGAGCACCATGTGCTCGAAATGCCCCACGGGCTGCTTTGTCGCGCTGACGACCGACCAGCCGTCTGGCGCCGTGTACGCGGCCGGGTCGCGCTCGAGCGCCATGGGTTCCACGCAAACGACCATCCCCGCCCGGAACGCGGGGCCCGTGCCGGGTTCGCCGGCGTTGGGCACGAGCGGGTCCTCGTGGATCCGAAGGCCGCACCCGTGCCCCCCGTAGCCTTCCAGGATCGCGTAGCCGCGGCTTTCGAGGAACGTCTGGATCGCGTGCGCGGCGTCCCCGACGCGCGCCCCCGGGCGGATTGCCGCGGCCGCGGCGCGGATCGCGCCCTCGCACGCGGCGGAGATCCGCCCGTAGCGCGGGTCGCATTCTTGCCCGAAAAGCGAAAACGCCGCGTCGCAGATCGCCCCGTCGAGCCTGATCCCCAGGTCCAGGGTCAGTTTGTCCTTGGGCCCGAAGCGCTGCGCGTCCGTGGGCACGCCGTGGATGATCACCTCGTTCCTGGACAGGCAGTTGTGCCCGGGGAACCCGCGGTAGCCGTGGAACGCGCACGTCGCGCCGCGGCTTTGGATCATGTCTTTGATCGCCGCGTCGATCCGTTTGAGCGTCATGCCGACGAAGTCGGCCCGCAGGCACTCGCCGCGCACCTGCCTGAAGACGTCGCACGCGGCGCGGATCCTGGCGATCTCCGCGTCGGACTTGACGTAGATCACGGCTAGGCCCCCACCAGGCGCAGCGCCTCGGCCTGGACGGTTTCCGCGGGCAGGTTGGCGTCTATCGCGCGCAAGACGCCCTTTCGCCCGTAGAAGGCGACGACCGGCTCGGTCGTCTCCCGGTATTCGGCGATCCGCTTCGCGACGATCGCCGCGTCGTCGTCGCGCCGCGCGACCAACGCCGTGCCGTCCTTGGCGCACAGCTTGCCCTTGAACGATCTCAGGTTGTAGACCCGGTCGCACGCGGGACACACCAACCGCGTCATCAGCCGGGACGCGATCGCCTCGGGGTCGGAAGGGTCCAAAAGGATCGCCGCGTGCACCTCGATCAACGTGTCCAGGTACTGCGCCTGGGGCAGGGTGCGCGGGTACCCGTCCAGGATGATCCGCGCGGAAGCGACCCCCTCGGGCAACGCGTCCAGCGCGTCCTTGACCACGGCGTTGGTGATCTGGTCGGGCACGTACTTGCCCTCCTGCAGGTACGAGTTGAGCCGCTCGCCCAGCGCGGACCTGGATTTGGCCATCGCGCGGAACATGTTGCCCGTGGACAGATGCGAGAACCCCGCGCGCTCGCTCAGGAACTGGGCGACCGTGCCCTTGCCGGTGCCGGGCGCGCCAAGCAGGACGACGTGCGACTTCCTTACCATAGCTCGCTCACCTCGTCGCGCGGCCCGTCCTGCCGCCTTTCGCCCGCCGCGTCGGGCGCGGCGGTGGTTATCGCCTGGGACAGCTGCTGGCGGATTTGCTGGTAGTTCGTCGTGGTCGCCGCGGAGCGCAGCGAGCTGTACAGCTCCAGGCTCGCGGAAACCATGATGACTATGCCCGTGCCGCCCAGGCTCAGCGTGTTGGGGATGCCCATCGTCGCGGACATGACGTAGGGGATCACGGCGATGAGCGCGAGGAACGGCGCGCCGATGAAGTTGGTGCGCATCAGCACCCGCGCGATGTGCTTTTCGGTCTCTTGGCCGGGCCTGACCCCGGGGATGAACCGGTGGCTCTTCTCGAAGTTCTTGGACAGCTGCTCGGGGTTGATCTGGATGTAGCTGTAAAAGAACGTGAACAGGATTATGAGCACCCCGTAGATCGTGATGCCCACGGGGGTCGAAAGCGACAGGTAGTCCTCCACGAACCACCGTCCCTCGCCCTGGGGCGTGAATTGGGCGATCGTGATCGGGATCGACATGATCGACGACGCGAAGATCACGGGGATGACGCCCGCGGAATTGATCTTGATCGGCAAGAACGGCAGCGCGCCCAGATCCTCGATCAGGCCCTGCCCGGTCTGCTGGATGGGGATTTTCCGGGTCGAGATGCTGATGAACGTGGTCGCCAGCAGCAGCGCGACGAACGCGACGAAGTACACCGCGAAGCTGATGATCGACGTCAGCGCGGGGTTGGGCGAGATCACCAGCCCCGTGATCGTGTTGAACACGGTGATGAACCCCGCGGGCAGCTGGGCCAAAATCCCGCTTAGGATCAAAAGCGTCACGCCGTTGCCCACGCCGCGCTTGGAAATCATGTCCCCGACGAAAATCGCCAGGTACGACCCCGCGGTCATGGCGATGATGTAAAACGCCTTGTGCGCGGCGTCGGGGTTCTCCAGCGTGAACGCGCCGCCGTTGCTGTTGGCCAGCTCGATGATGGCGAACGCCTGCACGACCGCGAACGGCAGGGTGATGATCCGCGTCAGCACCTCGATGCGGCGCCGGCCGATTTCCCCGCTTTTGGCCAGCCGCGCCAGCGGCGGCACGAGGTCGGTGGAAAGCAGTTGGATGATGATTTGGCTGGTGATGTACGGGCTGACGCCGATCGCGAACAGCGACAGCTGGCTCAGCCCGCCCCCGCCCAACAGGTTGAACAGGGCGAAAAAGTCGTTGGTCGACGTCGACGACGAGGTCGGCTGGTTGATCTTGATGCCGGGCAGCGGGATCGTGGACAGCACCCTGAAAAGCACCAAGAAGAACACGGTGATCCAAACCGCGCCCATGAAGTTCTTGTTGCGCAGCAGGGCGATTGTCCTTTGGCCGAACGACTTTTTCTTGCTAGCTGAGCTCATCTATTTCCCCGACTGGTCCCTGTGGCTCGCCAGCGCGGCGGGCAAGCCGACTATGACGACCTTGCCGCCCGCGGCCTCGATCGCGCGTTTCGCGGCCGCGGACGCCTTTTGCACCTCCACGGTGATGGCGCGGTCGACCTTCGCGTTGCCGATCAGTTTGACGGGATCCTTGCTTTTGTTCGCGATCCATCCCAGCGCGACGAAGTCCGCGCGCGCCAGCGCGTCGCGGCCGCACGCGGCGACCGCGGCCAGGCCCACGTTCGCGCAGCGGCGCCTGAAGCCCGCCGTGCTGAACCCGAACTTGGGCAGCCGGCGGTACAGGGGCGTCTGGCCGCCCTCGAACCCGATCCGGGTGCGTCCGGACTTGCGCGCCTTCTGGCCCTTCTGGCCGCGGCCGCTTGTTTTGCCCAGCCCCGAGCCGTGGCCGCGGCCGACGATCTTGGCGCGGTGGCCGCGGGACTTGGGGGTTGGTTTCAATCCGTGCAGTTCCATGCTAGAGATCCTTCAGTTCCTTGTCGCGCAGCCGCGCCACTTCCTTGGGCGTCAGCTGCCGGTCGATGCCGTCAAGCGTGGCGCTGATCATGTTCACGGGCGTGTTCTTGCCCAGGTTCTTCGTGTAGATGTCCGTGTACCCGGCCAGCTCGATGATCGCGCGGATCGGCCCGCCCGCGATGATGCCCGTGCCCGACGGCGCGGGCTTCAGCAGCACGCGCGCGGCGCCGGAGCGGCCGATGATCTCGTGGTAGATCGTGCCGTGCTTGTTGATCGCCACCTGGCGGACGTTCTTTTCGGCGGCGCGCAACGCCTTCTTGATCGCGTTGGGCACTTCCAGCGCCTTGGCGATCCCGAACCCGACCTTGCCCTTCCGGTTGCCGACCACGACCAGGGCGCTGAAGCGCAGGTTCCTGCCGCCCTTGGTCGTCTTGGAGATCCGGTTGATCTTGACGATCCGCTCCTCGTATTCGGACTTGGGCCGCTCCGACTTGCGGCGGCCGCGCTGGCCGTCGCCGTCCTTCTTGCCGCGGCGGCCGTGTCTTTGCTCTTGCTGTTGCTTGCTGTTGTGCATACGTAATCCTTAGAATTTCAGGCCGCCCGCCCGCGCGCCGTCCGCGAGCGCGGCGATCCGGCCGTGGTACTTGGAGCCCCCGCAGTCGAACCCGACCTCGGTCACGTTCAGCGCCAAAAGCTTCTTGGCGATGTCCTGGCCGACCAGCGCGGCGTTCTGCGCGTTGCCGTTCTTGAGCTTCAGGCTCTTGGACGACGCCGAGGCGATCACCTTGTTCGCGGCGAAGTCCCACGCCTGGACGGAGATGTGCAGGTTGGACTTGACCGCGATCAGGACGATCTTGCCGTTGTCGATGCGCCGGATCCGCTTGACGCCGCGGCGGTGGCGCATCCGGCGGCGCGCGGCGCGGTTGATGTTGCTTTGCTTCATGGTTACTTCTTGCCCTCCGCGGTCTTGCCGGCCTTGCGGATGATTTGCTCGCCCGCGTACAGCACGCCCTTGCCCTTGTAGGGTTCGGGCGGCCGCCACTTGCGCACCTCGACCGCGAACGCGCCCACCAGCTGCCGGTCCGGGCCCGTGATCGAGATGAGCGTGTTCTTTTCCACGGTCACCTTCAGCGTCTTGGGGATCTGCATGTCGATCGGGTGCGAGTACCCAAGCGCCAGGTTCAGGGTGGACGGGTTCTTGAGCGCGGCGCGGTAGCCAACGCCCACCAGCTGCAGCTGCTTGGTGAACCCGACGGTCACGCCCGTCAGGGCGTTTTTGAGCAGCGCGTTGTAGGTGCCGTGCAGCATCTTGGTCTGTTTCAGCTCGTTGGCGCGCGCGATCGCGATCGCGCCGCCGTCGACGGCGAAGCGCAGCGCGCCCGCGTCCTTGGGCAGTCTGACCTCGAGTTCGCCCAAAGGCCCCTTGACGCGGATGGCGCGGCCTTCCATGGCCACTTCCACCCCGGGGGGAATCTTTAAAATCCGGTTGCCGATGCGGGACATAAAACGTTGCTCCTGTCTATCACACGTAGGCGAGCACTTCGCCGCCGATCTTCTTGGCGCGCGCCAGCTTGTCGGTCATCAGCCCCTGGCTGGTGGAGATGATCGCGATGCCAAGGCCGTTCAAAACCTTGGGCAGCTTCTCGTACGGCACGTACACGCGCAGCCCGGGCTTGGAGATCTGCCGGACGCCGTGGATCGAGGCGACCTTGCGCTCGTCGTACTTCAGCTTGATTTTCACGAACGCCTTGGTCTTCGCCTTGTTCTGGAACAGCTCGTACTGCCTCAGGTAGCCTTCCTTGACCAGGATGTCCAAAACGGCGATCTTCAGCTTCGAGGACTGGAGTTTCACGTCCTCGAGCTTCGCCCGGTTCGCGTTGTTGATCTTGACCAAAAGGTCGGCGATCGGATCGATGTGCGACATGACGTTTTCCCCCTCCTACCACGAAGCCTTCTTGATGCCCGGGATCGCGCCCGCGTACGCCAGCTCGCGGAAGCACAGCCGGCAGACGCCGAACTTGCGGAGCACTGCCCTCGGGCGGCCGCAGCGCTTGCAGCGGGTGTACGCGCGCACCGCGAACTTGGGGTGGCGCATCTGTTTCTGTTTCAGTGCAGTCTTAGCCATAAGTCGATTTATTCCTTTGGTCGGATCAATGGGAGCCCGAGCATGCCAAGCAGCGCCAGCGCCTGGGCCTTGTCGCTGACCGAGGTCACCAGGGTGACGTCGAACCCGCGCACCTTCTTGATGTCGTCGTACACGATCTCGGGGAAGACGATCTGCTCCTTGATGCCGATCGTGAAGTTGCCCCCGTCGTCCAGGCTTTTGGGCGACAGCCCGCGGAAGTCGCGCACCCGGGGCAGCGCGACGTTGATGAGCCGCTCCAGAAACGACCACATCCGCTTGCCGCGCAAAGTAACCTTGCACCCGATCGGCTGCCCCGCGCGCAGCTTGAAAGTGGCGATCGAGTTTTTCGCCTTGGTCACCGCGGGTTTTTGCCCGGTGATGAGCCGCAGCTCGTTGACGCCCGATTCCAGCAGCTTCGCGTCCCTGACCGCGTCGCCGATGCCCATGTTGATGACGATCTTCTCGATTTTGGGCACCTGCATGACCGACGTCAGGTTGAACGCCTTCTGCAGCTCGCCGCGGATTTGGGATTTGTATCTTTCTTGTAGCGCGCTCACCGTTATTTGCCCCCGATCGCGTTGTTGGTTTTCTTGGAGACCCGGATCTTGAGTTTGGTCTTCTCGTCGATCGAGTACCTGATCCGGGTGGGTTGCTGCGCCTTGTTCTTGGAGTCGACCAAGGCCAGCTTGCAAAGGCGGATCGGCGCCTCTTGCTCGGCGATCTCGCTTTTCTTCGCCCCGCGGTCGTCGCCCTTCTGGTGCCTTTTGACCTTGTTGACGCCTTCCACCAGCGCCGCGCCCTTCTTGTTGAGCACCGCCAGCACCAGGCCGCCCGCGCCCTTGTTCTTGCCGCTGACGACCACCACGTAGTCGCCCTTCTTGATTCGTTGCATCGCTTTCTCGCCTTCTTCCGCCCTAAACGACTTCCGCCGCGAGCGAACTGATTTTCACGAACCCCTTCTCGCGCAGCTCCCGCGCGACGGGCCCGAACACCCGCGTGCCCCGCGGGCTCAAGTCCTCTTTGATGATGACGCACGCGTTGTCGTCGAAGCTGACCTTCGTGCCGTCCGCGCGCAGCGTGCCCTTCGCGGTGCGCACGACCACGGCCTTGACGACCTGGCCCTTCCGCACGATTCCCGTCGGGATCGCGTTTTTGACCGAGACCACGACCACGTCGCCCACGGACGCGTATTTGCGGCGGCTGCCGCCCAACACCTTGATGACGGACACCTGCTTGGCGCCGCTGTTGTCCGCCACGTTCAGGCGGCTCATAAACTGGATCATGACGATGTGTGCTCCGAAAAGGTTATTTGGCCCGCTCGATGACGCGGCTGATGCGCCACCGCTTCGTCGCGGACAGCGGGCGCGTCTCGGTGATTTCCACCCGGTCGCCGACCTTGGCGGGCTGTTCCAGGTCGTTGTGCGCGTGGTAGCGCTTGTGCCTGATCACCGGTTTGTGGTACAGCGGGTGTTTGGTGTTCAGCTCGACTTCCACGGTCGCGGTCAGCTTGGTCTTGTCGCTGACGACCCTGCCGACAAGGGTTTTGCGGCGGTTGCGCATTATTTGGCTCCTTTCATGCGGGATCGGGACGAGGTCTTGTTGGCGGCTTTGCGGCGCACCGCCTTGGTCGGCCTGGTCTGGCCGGCCGCCTTGGGCTTTTGCCTATCGCGCTTTTGGGTTTTGGGCTTCTCGGCCCGCGGCGCGGCGGCGACCTTCTGCCGGTTGGCGTCGCGCAGCGTCTTTTGCCTCTTCTTGCGCTCGCTTTTCTTTTGCAGCAGCTTTTCCTTCGCCTCGGCCTCGGCGCGCTTGACGTCGCCGTGCTGGCCGATCCCAAGCGCGCCCAGCTGCGCGGAAAGGTTGACCGCGACGTTGCGCTCGTTCAGGATCGTGTAGATCCGCGCCAGCAGCCGCTTGGTTTGCCTGATGAGGTGCAGTTTCTCCATCTCGCCCTGCGCCTGCTTGAACCGGTATTGGAGCAACTGCCCCTTCAGCCTGGCCACCAGCTCGATGAGTTCTTGGTCGGATTTGGCCCGTAGTTCCTTGTTCATGCCTAAGCCTCGCGTCGGATTATCTTCCACGTCACGGGGAGCTTGTGCCCCGCCCTGGTCAAGGCCTGCCGCATCTGCTCCTCGGGCAGCCCCGCGATCTCGAACATCACGGTGCCCCGCTTGACGACCGCCACCCAGAACTCGGGGCTGCCCTTGCCAGATCCCATCCGCACTTCCAGCGGCTTTTTGGTCTTGGCCATCTGCGGGAACACCCGGATCCACATCTTGCCGGTCTTCCCGATGTATTTGCTGATCGCGATCCGCGCGGCTTCCAGCGCGCGGCTGTCCACCCACGATCCCGACGTCGCCACCAGGCCGTACTCGCCGAACGCGACGTAGCCGTTGCCCTTGGCGACGCCCTCGTAGCTGACGTTGTGGGGTTTGCGGTATTTGGTGCGTTTTGGCTGCAGCATGCTATTCGCCTTCCTTCCCGCTTCCGATCGGGTCGCTGATCAAATCGGACGTCTCCACGATCTGGGAGCGCTCGGTCCTCGCCTGGCCGGGCTGGCGCTGCTGCTTGCCCTTGCCGCCGCGGCCGAACGGCTTGTTGGCGCGCTGCAGGTGGGTGGGCTTGCGCTTCAGGTCGTTGCCGAAGATCTCGCCGCGGTTGATCCACACCTTGACCCCGATGACCCCGTAGGACATGTGCGCCTGCTCCAGCGCGTAGTCGATGTCCGCGCGCAGGGTCGAAAGCGGCACGTTGCCTTCCGTGTACATCTTGTCCCGGGCGATTTCCGCGCCGTTCAGGCGGCCCGACACGAGCACCTTGACGCCAAGACCGCCCGCGCTGAGCACTTTCTTGAGCGCCATCCGCATCGCGGAGCGCAGCGGGAAGCGGTTTTGGATGTTGTCCGCGATCTCGCGCGCTATCAGCCGCGCGGACAACGCGGGGTTGCCGATCTCGCTGACGGTCAGGTCGACCTTGACGTTGCGCCCGACGATTTTGTTGATTTCCCTTATGATCGACGGGATCGCGTTGCCCTTGGAGCCGATGATGAGCACGATCTGCGTGGCGTACACGAAGATGTCGATCGTCTTCTGGCTGCGCTCGATCTCGATGTTGCTGATGTGCGCGTCGTGGTATTTGGCTAACAGGTATTTGCGGATCTTCTCGTCCTGGATGAGCCAGTCGCCGCATTGCTGGTCGCTTTTGGCGACCCAGCGCGACTGCCAGTTCTTGTTGATCCCGTAGCGCAGACCGTTCGGGTTTACTTTTTGTCCCATGGCCTATCTCGCGGCTCCTTCCTTGGCTTTCTTCTGCCCCGCCGCGCGCTTGGCGGCCAGCGCCTTCTGCGCGGCGACCATCGCCTTGCGCTCGTTCGCGTCGTCCGAGAGGCTGAGCACGAAGTTGGTCGAGCGCTTCCTGACGACGTCCGCGCTGCCCTTGGCGCGGGGCATCGTGCGCTTGATCGTCGGGCCCTGGTTGGCCAGGGCCGCGAAGACGTAAAGCTGGTCGGCGCGCATCGCGTGGTTGTTGGTCGCGTTGCTGATCGCGCCGTTCAGCAGCTTCAAAAGGATCCGCGCGCCCTTTTTGTCGGTGTTGCTTAGGATCGTCTGCGCCTCGTTGACCTTCTTGTTGGCGATCAGGCGGCACACGAGGCGCGCCTTTTGGGGCGAGATGCGGACGCGGTTTTGTTTGGCTGTTGCGATCATCGTTTCCAATCCTATCGGTTCGAGGTGTGCTGCTTGAACACCCGGGTCGGCGCGAACTCGCCCAGCTTGTGCCCGACCATGTCCTCGGTGACGTAGACGTTCACGAAGCTTTTGCCGTTGTGCACGCTGAACGTGTTGCCCACGAACTCGGGGAAAATCGTGCTGCGGCGCGACCACGTCTTGATCGGCCGCTTTTTGTCGGTCGCGTTCATCTGCAAAACTTTCTTGAGCAGGCTTGGCTCGACGTACGCGCCTTTTTTGGAACTGCGGGACATGTTGGTTTGGTTTCCTACCTATTTGTTGCGAATGATCAGGTTGCTGGAGGCCTTTTTGGTCTTGCGGGTCTTCACGCCCATGTGGCGCTTCCCCCACGGCGTGCGCGGCGCGTCGCGGCCGACCGGGCTGCGCCCCTCGCCGCCGCCGTGCGGGTGGTCGTTGGGGTTCATCGCCGATCCGCGGACCGTGGGCCGGACGCCGCGGCGGCGGTTGCGCCCCGCCTTGCCGATGACCACCAGGTTGTGGTCGGGGTTGGACACGGTGCCCACGGTCGCGCGGCATTGCTTCAGGAATTTGCGCGTCTCGCCCGAATTGAGCTTGAGGATGACGTACTTGCCCGTCTCGTCCGATCCAAGGATTTGCCCGTACGCGCCCGCGCTGCGCGCCACCTGGCCGCCGGCCTTGGGCGTGAACTCGACGTTGTGCACCATCGTCCCCTCGGGGATGTGCTCGAGCGGCATGCAGTTGCCCGTGATTATGTCAACGGGTTTGGAATCCGACACGATTTTGTCCCCGACCTTGATGCCGTGGGGCGAGATGATGTAGGATTTCGCGCCGTTCTCGTAGGCGATTAGGCTGATGAAGCACGTGCGGTTCGGGTCGTACTCGATCGATTTGACGGTGGCGACTTTGCCGTCGTGCGCGCTGCGCTTGAAGTCGATCACGCGGTATTTCCGCTTGCTTGCGCCGCCGCGGTGCCGCACCGTGATCTTGCCCTGGTTGTTCCGGCCGCTATGCTTGGGCTTTTTGGCCAACAGGCTTTTTTGGGGCCCGTGCCCCGTCAGCGCGGACCTGTAGTCCACGACCGTGGCGCGGTGCACGCCGCTGTTGGAGCGGTTGACGATTTTCTTGATTGGCATAGGCTATTCCTTCTTTTGCGCCTCGTCCGGCTTTTGCCCGGTCACCAGGATCTCAACGCCCGGCGCCAAGGTGATGATCGCCACTTTCTGGGCCTTGGTGCGCCCCGGGTGGGCGGTGCCCTTCTTCGCGCGGGCGGACTTGAGGCGCTTGACGTTTACCTTCAGCGGGTTGATGCCGTAAATCGCCCTGAAGGCCTGGCGGATCGACGCCTTGTTGGCCTTCAGGTCGACCTGGAAGTAGTATTTCTTGCGTTCGCCCAGCGACTGGAAGTAGGATTTCTCGGTCAGAATCGGCTTGATGAGGATCGTGGTGATGTCCATTTTAGCGCATCCTTTCGGCCCATGAGTCCAGCGCGCCGGGCTGCGCGATCAGCGTCCGCGCGTCCAACAGGTCCTGGACGGACACCTGGTCCCATTTCTTGAGCGTGACGTTTCTCAGGTTGGCCGCCGATTTCGCCAGCACCGCGTTGGGCTTGGACAAAACGACCAGCACCTTCGCGCCCTTGGCGCCAGCTATCGCGTCGACCGCGCGGGCGAACGCCTTGGTCGAGTGCGTGGAGACGTCGATCGCGTCGGTCAGGCATTTGACCGCGTTGGCGTTCAGCATCTGGGTCAGCGCCGAGCGGAACGCCAGCGCGCTGACTTTCTTGTTAACTTTCAAAAGGTAGTTGCGCCCGGGCTTGGGCCCGAACGCGACGCCGCCCCCCACGTAGTGCGGGTTGCGGATCGAGCCTTGGCGGGCGCGGCCGGTGTGCTTTTGCTGGTATGGCTTCTTGCCACCGCCGCTGACCTCGCCCTTTTTCAGCGTCGAGTGGGTGCCTTGCCGGCGGCTGGCGCGTTCGGCGATCACGCTGTCGAAAATCGCCTGGTCGCATTGCTTGGCCGCGATCAGCTTCTGGCTGACGGAAAATTCGTCGGTCTTGTTGCCGGCCAAATCGAAAACGGGAACCTTATTCATTTGCCTTTGCCTCCGCCGCGGCGTTTGCTTCCTGCTGTTGCTGCTGCTTTGCCGCCTGCTGGCCGACCAATTCGAAGGTAGCCACCCTGTCGGGGTGCTTCTTGGAAGTGGTGATCCGGACGGTCTGCCCGTTCGCCCCGGGGATCGCGCCGCTGACCAGCACGGTCTGGGTTTGGGGGTAGAAAGCGACCAGGTGCAGGTTTTGGACCGTGCGCGTCTCGTGCCCGTAGTGGCCCGACATCTTCTTGCCCTTGAACACGCGCTGCGCCTGCGATCCGCCCCGGCCGGCCTGGACGGATCCCTGGAAGCGGTGCGGGTATCCCGCCCCGTGGCCCATCGGCCCGATCTTGAAGTTCCACCGCTTGATCGCGCCGGTGAACCCGTGGCCTTTGGTCACCCCTTGGACGTCCACGCACTGCCCGGGCTTGAACAGATCCTCGATTTTTAGGACCTGGCCGACCTCGTAGCCGGACATGTCCCTGATTTCCTGCAAAACCTTTTTGGGCGCGGTGTTGGTCTTCTTGAATACCCCTTGCTTGGGCTTGCTCAGTTTTTTCGCGTCGATCTCCGAAAACCCGAGCAAAGTCGCGTCGTAGCCGTCCTTTTCCTTGGTTTTGGTGCCGATGACCTGGTTGGCCTCGACGTGGAGCACGGTGACCGGAATCAGCCTTCCGGTCTTTTCGAACACCTGGGTCATTCCGATTTTGGTGCCTAAAATGCCTTTCATGGTAATCGTCCCCGGCCTTCTAGTTGCTGATTCGCAGCTCGACGCCGGCCGGCAGTTTGATCCGCTTCAGGTTTTCCAGCGTCTTTTTGTTTATGTCCCTCAGGATGATGAGGCGGCGGTGCGTGCGGCGCTCGAACTGTTCGCGCGACGCCTTGTCGACGTGCGGCGACCGCGTGATCGTAACGACCAATTTTTTGGTCGGCAGCGGAACAGGGCCGCTGATTTTGGATCCGCTTTCCTTCGCGATCTCGATGATCTTTTTCGTTGAGCGATCCAAAAGGCGGCTATCGTATGAATTCAGTTTGATGCGTAGTTCTTGCATGATCGGGCCTTGTTTCGGTTAACAACTGCTATTGGTGTATCAAACACGAAAGCCTATAAATTTTATCATAAAAAGTCTCAAAATCAAGAGCCAATTCGCAAGGCGCGCGGGGACGGCTTTTCGCGGGGGCGGGTTTCGATCGTCGAAAGCGGCCCGCTTCCCGCCCAAAACGGGGCTTCGCGCGGGCGAGCAAAGTAATTTAGCAGTTTTTGATTTTCTTGTTATAATAAATCTTGAAGTTTGTGATTAGTGGAGAAACTGACCAAGCTTCATAACCAATTCATTGATCTCTTGATTGGTTATTTTTATTGCTTGGATTTATTTGGCTTTGGATCCAGGCAATAAGTTGTCTTTGGTTTGACGCCAAATCGCCGCGTAAAGTTGGCATACCAATAGATATTAAAGTCTCCACCTTCCGTTCGCGGAAGCAGAACTTTACTAAAATCTAATAGTTTACTTTATGCGCTCAAAACACAATTATTTTATTTTCTCAAAACTCTCTTTCTGCTAAAATAATTTTATACGAATTTTTCTTATTTTACCTCATACTACATTGTACCTCCTAAAACTTATTAGAGTGCTTGCAACGCGGCGATAAAGACAATGGAACCAGGACC
>CAZPGT010000005.1:0-18621 GCA_964586345.1 uncultured Mycoplasmatales bacterium
ACAACTTTTCAAGGGTCATTATAAAAAATTCGGTTTTGGCGCGTATCAAATTTTCAAAAATTTTCGGCGACGCGGGAATCGCCTTTTTTTGGTCGCGCCGCGGCCGCGGAAAAACAAAAAAAACCGGCCGGTTTTTTCCGGCCGGCCCGTGGTTTGGCGCCAATGCGGTTACGCGAAGATACCTTTGGGGACTTTGATCGTCGCGTTCTCGATTTCCGGGGACGTGGGCGGGACCGCGATTCCCTGGGGAACGGCCACCTCGTTCCGCTTTCTGAAATTCCCCATGATGAAACCCCAGAATTTCTGGTGGATGGCCTTTTGGGTGTGGCGGTCGACGATCACTATCGAAGGTACGGTCGACAGGACCTCGACTTTGTCCCTGGGCGTTTGCGCGGCGTTCGCGGCGGTCGAGCGAATCGATTCCAGGCTCGTGACCCCCGACGCCAACGTGATGTGCCCGTTGGGGTTGAGCAAGTCCGCGCTGTCGTAGCTTACGTCCGTCGCGCCGACGGTTTCGGCAAGCGCCTGGGTCCCGAAGTAAACGAAGATGATGCTGGTCGCGCTGTTGGTTCCCGACGAATCGTTCTTGGTCTCGATTTTGATCGCGTAATTCAGCCAGTCGTTGACGGATTCGACGTTCAGCCCGTCGTAGGTCGATTGGCCGCTGGTGTTCGCTGGATCGTTCGCGCCGAACGCGAAGGCCTCGCCGTAATTCCGGTTCGCGAGCGAGTTCGGGAAGGTGATCGCGGTGTCCGCGTCGCTGATGGCGGCTTTCAGTTCCGAGGCGTCGCCGAACATGAATCCGCCCGAATTGCTGCTGCTTCCGATCGCCGCGTATTCTTCCTTCAAGGCCAAATCGATGTTGTCCGCGACGAAGTCGGCCAGAAGGCTTTTGTCCTCCAGGATGTTGCGCTGGATGCTTTGTTGGGTGAGTTTGACGTACCTTTCCCACGAGTTTAGCCTTTGCTGGTCGGTCTTGTCGCCCAAGGCGACCGCCTCGTGGTGGGCGTTGCGGTCTTGGTGGCTTAAAACGAGTTCGGTCCAGAAATTGGAGAACGCGTCCATGTCCACGAGCCGGGACGCGTCGATCCACGTTTCGGATCTCAAAGCGATCGAAACCGGCTTTTCGTTTTTCCCGGGCGGGGTTTGCGAAACCAAAAGTTGGCTGCCTTCGCCCAGCTTGACTTTCGGGGCCACGGTCAGCAGCTCCTTGCCGGGGGCGAAAATCCCGTTGACCGTCGCGTCGAAATCGAAGTCGGTGACGTTCAGGCGCAATTCGTACGTTTTGCCGTCAGGCCCCGTCCCGCTGAAAGCGAACGCGGTTTGCGGCGAGCCGTAGTACAGCGGGTGGCTGGACGGGGTCGAATCCACGCTGGACAGGGTCGCGGGAATCTGGATCCCCTCGGGCAAAGCGCCAACCGAATTGTCTTTGATCCATCCCATCACCTCGGAAGCACGGGTTTGGTTTTCGGCGGAATCGGTTTGGGTCACGTCCGCCTTTAGGCGCGTCTCGTTGTCCGGGTCGATTGAGGTCATCGCCTGGTTCCACCAGTTGCGATCCAGGTTTTCGGAGGCGACGTTGGCCTTGTACGCGTCGATGACGCTTTGGGTCTGCGCCTCGAAAACCTTGGCGTTCTCGATCAATTGCGAGTAATACCGCGCGAAGCCGCCGAACAGCGAATCGGGCAACTCGATTTTGGCCCCGCTTTTGAATTCGTAGGTCGCGGACCCCACGCCCAGTTTGGTCGCTTGCAGCCTGGCTTTCAGGTGGCTGAACGAAAAGTGGCGGTCGCCGCTGCCCCAGTCGTTCGCCAGCGCCGGCCTGCCCGCGTCGTCGAACGAAAGCGTGATGTAGTTGGTGGGCATGTACAGCTCGTATTTCGTGAAAACGAGCCCGTTGATGCTTTCTTCGTAAACCCACATCGGGCCCGCGCCGCCGTTGGCCAAATCGAAGTAGTGGTTCCACGTCGAGTGGTACGAAACGTTTTCGTTTATGCCGCGCGTCTTGGCGATGTGCGCTTTCTTGGCCTCGATTTCGGCGATCAATTCGCTTAGCGGGCGCGCGTTCTGCGAAGTCGATTCGGACAGGCCGTTTCTGAGCATGCCGACGAGTTCGCCGACGAACGTTTCGGTCGTGACCACCTCCGAAGGCCGCGTGGCCACGGGGACGGCCGCGATCGACGGCGCCTTGGGAATCGAGTCGAAATGGTTTTTGTCGTCGGGATAGACGGGAAGCTCGTCGCGCGTGAGCGCCTCCACGTAGTAGGAGAACAGGTTCCACGACTTGCGTTGGTCTTGCGCCAGCAAGGCGTTGGTTTCCGCGAATTCGGATTTTCGTTCGGGGCTGGCGCCGGGATTGGTCCCTGACGCGCCCGGATCGTTGGGGTTTTGGGGGGCGTTGGACTGGGTTTGGGCCCTGGCGCAGCTGACGGGGACGGCGATTCCCGCCGCGAACGCGGCGAAAAAGCCCAGCGACGCGATCGCCAGCCGGGTCCGTAGTCTCTTCTTTTGGTTGGTCATGGTTTCTTTCTATCTAAACGTTGTGACCGCCTCGCCTTCGGACGTGCTTTGGGGCGAGACGTGTCTGGACGCTATGCGCGGCGCGCACGGCGTCTTTAATTTTACCCCATCGCGGCGCGAAAAGCCGGGAAATTCGGGTTTCGGGGGCCAAAAGCGCAACTGCGGGCCGGATCGGCTGGGATTTATATTAAAATAATGGCCGGGAGATTTGTATTGCCATGAACCGGATAAATGTCATTTTTGATCTTTACGAGGGATTAACGAAGGCCGTCGATTACCTGAACCACCACGTTTTCGACGACGATTTCAGGAACGTGGTGTTTCTGATCCAGACCAAAGGCCAGCCGCGATCGCGCGCGCTCGCCTGGTTCTGGGCGGAAAAATGGCGGATCGACGGCGAGCCCTACCACGAAATCTCGCTTTCGGCCGAGCACATCAGCGACCAAAGCGCGGGCGAGCTCGTCAACACGTTGATCCACGAACTGATCCACTACCGGGCGTTCGTGCGCGGCATCAGGGACACGGACAGGACGGGCAACATGCACAACAAGAAATTCAAGATGCTTGGCGAGGAACTGGGGTGCGAATTTTCGCAGCGCGACCCCAAGACGGGCTACTCGCATTTCGAGTTGGGTCCGGAATTGAAAAAAATCGCCAAGGACTGCATCGAGACGGTCGGCCTGAACGAGATCCTGAAGGGCTTCAGCCGCGTGATGCCCGAGCCAAAACCCCGGGAAAAGAAATTCTTCAATTACGTTTGCCCGGGCTGCGACGCGGAAATAAAAGCGCCGCTGCACGCGCAGATCATCTGCGGCAGCGACGGTGTGGTTTATAAGTTTTCGGACGCGTTGCCCGAGACCGGGCGCGGCCGGGGCGAAGGGGACGAGTCCCTAGAAGAAGGCGACTAGGCGGTTAGTTGCGGAACTGCAGCAAGAGCCAAATCAGCCGGCGCACCAAATCGATTAGGTTGACCAGCAGCCAGAAGCCGTAGACGGCCGCGAGCGAGTTCAGCAGCGTTTTGTTGCCCGCGAAATCCACGAACTCGCTGGACCTCCTGATTTGCCCGACGATGAAGACGACGTAGCCCAAATCGATCAGGCTGCCCACGGACGCGACCACGATCCCGATCCACCTGCTCGCGGTCGGGTCGAACGTGAACAGGTAGACCATCGTCAGGATCAGGCTGGCCACGAGCCAAACGATTACCGCGGCGAAAAAGAAACGGCTGAACCTGACGACCGCCTTGCGCGACATCGCCTTGCCCACGGCCGCCATGCCAACGAACATCAGGCCGGCGATGACGAAGATGTAGACGATCTCGATCAGGCTGACGCCGCCGCTGACGCCTTGCTGGTTCAGAAAGTTGAGCGCGTATAAAAGCCCGCCGAACCCAAACGACTGCGCCAGCACGAAGATGGCGTAGGTCGCCCAGATGAACCCCATGCCGCCCGTGACCTTCGGGCGCATGAAGATTCCCATGATCATGGAAACGAAAACGAGCATCGGGGACAGATAAATCAACGTTGACGCGATGTCGGCGGATTGCGGCGAATAGTCCTGCGGCAACAGGTAATAAAACCCGAACGACAGGGCGAATATCGCCAAAAAACCGATCCCGGTGAAAAGGAACGAGCGCGTCAGCAGGCCGGCTTGCGCCTGCTGGAACGTCCATTGCCCCTGCGCGGCCACCGGTCGGGAAGGATTCGAATAGTTCATGTTAACCTCATCGGTCGCCATGCGGCGACGAACTTTGGTATTTTAGTATATCACAAGATTCGGATTTTGGAAGCGATGCGCTTTTTGGCTTCCTAACCCGCCTTCGCCAACTCGTCCAGCGCCTTTTGCAGCTCGGCCCTGTAACCCTCCAGCTTCTGCCTTTCGGCCTGCACCTTTTGGGCGGGCGCGTTCTTCAAAAACGACCCGTTGGCCAAAATCGCCTCGCCGCGGGCGACCTCCGCGCGCAACCGCTGGATCTTTTTGTTTAGCAGGTCGCGCACGACGTTCGCGTAACCCGCCCCGCCGATCGAGATCTCCAGATCGCCCACGATGATGCTTTTGCCCCCGGCCCGCGCCGTTTTGCGCGGGCTCACGCCGGCGATCTCGCAGTTCGCCAGCGCGAAATAGGGGCGCGACCTTTCGATCAGCCCAACCAGCCGCGGCTTCGCCGCGACGACGTCGATCTGCAAAACGGCGTTTTTGCCCAGCTTCGCCTCGCTGCGGAAATTGCGGATCGCCGCGACCGCCGCGACGATCAGATCGAATCCCGCGCCCGAACCGAACCGCGTCGGTTTGGGCCACGGCTCGCGTAGGACGAACCGGCTCGGGTCGCCCAGGATCGCCTGGTGGATCCGTTCGGTCAGATACGGCGCGAACGGGTGCAGGATCCGCGCGATTCGCAGCAACGCGTGTTTCAGCACGAGCAGCGTGGTCGTTTTTCTGTCCGTTTTCAGGATCGGTTTGCTGAACTCCAGGTAGGTGTTGCAAAAATCGTTCCACACGAACCCGTACAGGTACCTGTTCGCGGTCGCGAACTCGAATTTGCGCGTCAGCTCGGCGACCTTGGCGCACGTTTTGCCCAACCTCCCCAGAACCCATCTGTCCGCGTCGCCCAAGGCGCGCGGGTCGATTTCGTTCTCGGGCCCGATCAGCCCGTTTTCCCGCAAAAGCCCGATGACGTATTTGGACCCGTTCCACAGTTTGTTCAGGAAATTGCTGGCGTCGGCGATCTTCGTCTCGCTGTAATTCGTGTCCTCGCCGAGCGCCGTGTTCGCGGTCAGATAGATCCGCAGCGCGTCCGCGCCGTATTTTTCCATCAACGCGGCGGGGTCGATGACGTTGCCCCGGGATTTGGACATTTTCTTGCCCTCGCCGTCGCGGACCAAACCGTGGACGAGAAGCGTGGCGAACGGCAGTTTGCCCGTGTGGAACAAACCCTGGAACATCATCCTGACGCCCCAAAAGAACAGGATGTCAGATCCCATCACCATCAATTCGTTCGGGTAGCCGTTCTTGAATAGCGCGCCTTTGGCGTTCGGCCACCCGTAGCAGATCAAAGGCCAAAGCGACGAGGAAAACCACGTGTCCAAGACGTCGGGATCCTGCGTCCAGCCCCTTTTGTCCGCCGGCGGGGCGCCCGCGCGAACCTTGTTGGTCTTCGCGTGGCGCCAGACCGGGATCCGGTGCCCCCAGACCAACTGGCGCGAGACGCACCAGTCCCCGCACGCGTCCAGCCAGCGGTCCAGCTGCCTCATGACCGTTTTCGGCACGGCTTTGAACCTTTTGTCCGCGGCGATCGCCTTTTTCAGCCGCGGCGCGAACGCGGACAGCCTGACGAACCATTGCTCCGAGAGCAGCGGCTCGATCGGGGTCTCGGAACGTTCCGAGTACCCGACGTTGCTGACCGTCTTTTCGACTTTGGCCAGTTTGCCCTCGGCGCGCAGCCGTTCCGCGACCGCCTCGCGCGCCAGGAAGCGGTCCATCCCCGCGAACGCGCCGGCGGATTCGTTCAGTTTGCCGTCGAACCCGACGCAGCTTGGCTGGGGCAGCCCGTGCTTGGCGCCCAAGGCGTGGTCGGCGTGGTCGTGCGCGGGCGTGCACTTCATCACGCCCGTGCCGAACGACGGGTCCACGTGCGGGTCGGCTAGGATCGGGATCGCTTTCCCGGTCAGCGGGTTGATCGCGTTGCGGCCCGCGAACTTCGCGTGGCGCGCGTCCTTGGGGTTGACGAACAGGGCCACGTCCGCGAAAATCGTCTCGGGGCGGGTGGTCGCGACCGCCAAGGCGCGACCGTCGCCCGCGATCGGGTAAAGGACGTAATACATTTTCTGTTCGGTGGGGACGCTTTGGACCTCGATGTCCGAGACCGCCGTGTTCAGGCTCACGTCCCAGTTCACGAGGCGGGTCGCGCGGTAAACCAACCCCTTGGCGTGCAAATCCCCGAAGGCGCGATCGACCGCGGCCTTGGAGTTTCCGTCCAAGGTGAAGTGCAGGTTGCCTCAGTCCGCGCTGACGCCCAGCCGCCGCATCTGCGCGACGATGCGCTCGCCGTTGGCGATCGCCCAGGCGTTGATTTTGGCGACTTTCTCGTCCCGGGGCATTTGCGCGTACGCGGCGGCCTCGCTTGGCGCCAGCGACTTCTCGAATTTGACCTGGGTCGCGATGCCCGCGTGGTCGTACCCGGGCGCCCAGGCGACGTTTTCGCCCAGCATCCTGAGCGCGCGCAGATGCGCGTCCGCCAGGCTGAGCTCCAACGCGTGGCCCAGATGCAGGGCCGCGGTCAGGTTCGGCGGGGCCATGACGCAGGCGTACAGCGGCTTGGTCGCGTCGGGTTCGAAAAGGCGGTTGTCCGACCAGGCGGCGTAAAGGCCTTTTTCCGCCGCCGCGGGATCGTACGGCCCCTCGAACGCGAACGGCTTGACGGTTTTCGGTTTGGCCATCTTAGAAGACACCCTTGATCGTTTGAAACAAAAGCGCTACGTTGTCGCGCCGCAGCGCGCTGACGACTATCAGCGCGTCTGGCCCGATCCCCATGTAGCCGGGCAACCGGGCGTTCAGCGCGCGGGTCTGGCTTTGGTTCAGTTTGTCGGCCTTGTTGGCGACCACGTAATACCCCAGATCGCCGCGCCGCCGGACGCGTTCGCTGATTTGCCGGTCGTCGGCGGTTACCACGCCCGCGTCCACGACGTGGAACACGGCAACCAGATTCTTCCGCCCGAACACGTAGTCGCCAAGCAACCCCGACAGCTCCTCGCGTTTGGCCTTGGCGGCCTTCGCGTACCCGTACCCGGGCAAATCGACCAACCGCATGCCGCGGACCGAATAGAAGTTCAGGGTCTGGGTCATGCCCGGCCGCTTCGACGTCCTGGCGACCTTCGCTTTCGCCAGCGCGTTGACCAAAGTCGATTTGCCCACGTTGCTGCGCCCCAGGAAACAGACTTCCCTCGCGCCGTCCCGGGGGCATTGGGACAGATCCGACGCGCTTTTGACGAAAAGGCTTTCCATGCGCGCGGCCTAAAGGTCCTGCTTGAACGAACGCATGATCTCGCGGATCTGCGCCTCGGTCGGCTTGCGGCCCATCTTCGCGTACATGTTGCGGATCTGCGCCTCGGTGATCGGCGGGTTCTTCTTCAGTTGCCTCTTGAAAATCTTCATGGCCACGAAGTACCCCAGCGCCGCGCCCGCGATCAGGCTGAGCGGGATGCCAAGCCCCAATGCCAATGCTAGTTCCATAAAATTGCTCCTATGCTTTCAGTTCGGCGCAAAGCCTTTCGAAATCCTCGTCATTAAATTTTACTACATGCTTCGCCGCGAGGACGTTTTGCCCCAGCGAATCGATCCAATGCCCCGGGCCCACGTTCAGCAAAACCAGCGGCACGCCCGGGTCCGGGTCGAATCCCCCGGGCAGCGCGGACGACCGCGTGACCGAGGCCACGGCGCATTCGATGCGCCGTTTCGCCATGCACGCTAGCAGCCTGTGGACCGTTCGCGGGTCCAACCCGTAGTTGAGCACGGCGCAGTCGGGGCGCCGATCGCTTTTGGCCCACGTCTCGTGCGCGTCGGTTTGCGTGGCGCTTGGCCCGACGAGATAGACGGTGCGCGCGCCTTTTTCGTGCTCGTCCCAAAACCGGTTCAGGCCGAACAGGTCGTGCAAGAACACCGCGTCCACGCCCAGCGCGCGCAACGCGTTCATCTCGACCGTGCGCGAATGCAGCGCGCTCAGGTCGTCGGTGACGAAATAGCGGAACGGCATCGATTCGGCGTTCGCCCCCTGCCAGTGGCGCGCGAACGCGCCCAGGCCGTTTAGGTCGCCCACCAGGAACGGGTCGAAATAACCCGCTTGGGCGATCGCCTCCATCACGCGAAAAACGATCGCCTCGCACCCCTTGGCCACGAAAAGCCGCGGTTCGCGCGCCAGCCCGGCGGGCACCGCCCAATCCGTCCCGACCAAGAACACCAGGTTCAGCGCGCTGGCGTCCAGCAGCGCCTCGGCGACGCTTTTGCCCTTTTTGAAGGGGCTTGGGGTTTGGGGCGCCTTGGGCGTGACCAAAAGGTCGCGCAGCGCCTGGTTGGAACGGATCAGGCGGTCTTGGCGCGCCCTTCGCGATTTCATGCGGGCGGCCCAGTTCTCCCCGACGTCGGACCTGAATTGGCGCTCGAATTCCTCGGGCGCGGCGCTGAGCGCGAACCGCTCCTTGATGAGCCCCAGCTCGTTCGCGTCGATCAGTTGGCCGAAACTCTCAATCGAGCCCGCGCGGGAGCTGCCGTGGCCCGCGACGGTGTGGATCGCCACGAAAGCCGGCCGGGAGCTGAGCGCGGCTTTTTGCAGCGTCCTGTCGATCAGCCTGAAGTTCGCCCCGGCGTCGACTTCGTAATATTTCCACCCGAACGCCTCCACCAGCATCCTGAAGTCCGCGGCGCTGTGCGCGGCGATCGGGCCGTTGGCGTCGAAGCCGCTGAAATCCGCCAGGCAAACGAGCCCGCCCAACCCGTTGGCGCCCGCGAGATTCAGCGTCGGCGCGAAATCGGGCGAAGACAGCTCGGCTTGGCTCAGCACGCAATACGTCTTGTTGTCGAAGCAGCCCTCTTTCAGCCTGGCGTTCAGCATCTTCCGGTTCAGCGCCAGCCCGGCCGCGAACGCCAGGGCCGCGCCTTCTTCCTGGCGGTCGGACAGGTCGTGCACGCCCGAAGGCAGCGTCTCGCCAAGGCCGGCCAACGCGAAAAAGCTTTTGGCCAGCGTCTTGCCGCAGTTCCGCCCCAAAACGAGTTGGTCGTCGAACAGGCTTTTCTCGGCCGCGGATCCCGCCGACAGGAAATTGCGCGCCAAAACGTAAAGCGCGGGCATGATTTGCAGCGCCTGGTTGGCCTGCGCAGAATCCCCGCGCGCGATGATTTCGTTCAGGCAATGGATTCTGGCGTTGTTGATTAGGTCCAGCGCGTTTTTGGGGAACGGCGCGGGGATCGGTCTGTGGGACGTTGGTTCCATGGGTTGGTTCTTTTAAGGCGCGGCCGGCCGGAAGGCGGTCGCGGAATCAAGTTCGTTCGGCAAGCCTCAAAAACCCCGGGGCGCGGGGCCCGGCTAGGGGTTTTTGCCGCTGTCAAACATGGCCTCGATCAGTTGGTCGGCGTCGATCTGCCCGAAATAGCCGGGCAAATCGACGCTTTGCAGGATCGCCCTGACCGCGGCCGGGTCGTGTTTTTGGCCGATCAGCAGCCGCGTCAGCTCGCCCGGGTCCCTGACGCTCAAGAAATCGCCCGCGAAGGTCAGCCGCCGGATCGTTCCCGATTCCACGGTCAGATAGACCTCCACGGATCCGCCCGGGAACCGCTTTTTGTTGAAAAACGAGGCGGGATCGAAATTTTGGTAATTCCATTCCCACGACGCGAAATGCTCTTTCGCGCGCCTGGCTATCTCCTGCCTCGCGGCTTGGGCCAAAACGATCGGCTTGGCGCGCCGCTCGCGCGAAAACCAACCCGCCAGCGCCTGGGTGAAGTCGCTGGCGTCCCAACCCAGCCCGGGCGGCAGGTGCTCGCTGATGTTCGTGACCCGCTTTCTGACCGAGTCGATCCCCTTGGCGCGGATTTTGTCCGGATCCACGTTCAGGTATTTGCCCAGCTTGTTCTCGTTCAGGCTGAAAAGCAGCGTGCCGTGGTGCAGCAGCCTGTCCTTGTAAACGTACTGGGCGGTGCCGCTGATCTTGCGCCCGCCGATCTCGATGTCGTTGCGGCCCTTGAACTCGGCGGGCACGCCCAGCGAACGCAAAAACGCGATGATTGGCTGCGCCAACGTCGCGTAATCGCTTGGCCTGGCGGCCGACGTCTGGGAAACGAACGAATAGTTCAGGTTGCCCAAATCGTGGTAAACGGCGCCGCCGCCCGAAAGGCGGCGGAACAGTTTTACCCCGTCGCGCTCGGCGGCGGCGAGATTGATTTCCTTGAGCGGGTTCTGGTTGCGGCCGATGACGATCGTGTTGTCGTTGCGCCACAGGTAGATCACCGGTTCGCCGCCCGCGTCGAAGGATTTGAGCAGATGCTCCTCGGTCGCGGCGTTGGCGAACGGGTCGAATGACTCCGCCACCAGGATCCACGCCATTAGCGGCTCTTGCCGCCGAAACCGCGGTAGATGATTTGCTTCGCGGCCTCGGACACCATCTCGGCGATCGTCGGGTGCGGGTGGACCGCGTTCGCCAAATCGAACACGGTCAGCTCCGAGTTCATCGCCAGGGCCAGCTCGCTGATTATGTCGCTGGCCGTGGAACCGACGATGTGCGCGCCCAGGATCTCGCCGAATTGGCTGCCCACGAGCAGTTTGACGAAGCCTTCGGACTCGCCGTCGGCGATCGCCTTGCCGCACGCGGTCATGGGCACGGAAGCCTTCACGTAGGGAACGTTACGCGCCTTAAGCTGCTCCTCGGTCGAGCCGATCGTCGCGACCTCGGGCTGGATGTAGATGCATCCGGGGGTCTTGAGCGGGTCGACGGGCTTGGGGCCGCGCCCCAGGATGTGGTCGATCGCGAAAATCGCGTGGTGGTACGCGTAGTGCGCCAGCATCACCTGGCCCGCCGCGTCGCCGATGACGTACACGTTGGGCACGGAGGTCTGCAGGTTCTCGTTCAGCTCGACCGCGCCCCGCGCGTCGCGGCGGACGCCAAGCGGGTCGAGAATCTCGTCGTTGGGCTTGCGGCCGACGCTTTGGAGGATGTAATCGGACGTCAGCGACTGCTGTTTGCCGTCGGCTTCGAAAATCAATGTGTTTTTGTCCGCGGAAACAATCTTGGCGTTCGTGATTATCTTGATGCCGCGGCCGGTCAGAATCTTCGTGACCGCGCGGCTGACGTCCGCGTCCAACAGCTCCAAAATCCGGTCCAGGCCCTGGACGATCGTCACTTCGGTGCCGAAGCTGGCGTAAACGACCGCCATCTCGATGCCGATCACCCCGCCGCCGATGACCGTCAGGGTCTTTGGCACCTGCGGCAGCGACAGCATCGGGGTCGAGTCGATCATGTGGCCTTGCTCCATGGCTTCCTTGAAGCCGGGCAGGGGCAACGACTTGGGGCGGGATCCGGTCGCCACGACGATGTGCCGGGCCGTGTGGGCGGCGCCGTTGACGATCACCGTGTTGGGGTCGGCGATCGCCGCCTCGCCGATCACGGTCTCGACCTTGGCCATCCGCAGGATCGTCTTCACCCCGTTGACCAGGGTGTCCACGATTCTCTGCTTGCGCGCCTGCACGGTCGCCCAGTTCAGCCCGATTTGTGTGTTCGGGGGGATCTCCAGCCCGTATTCGGCCGCGTGCCGGACATAGTTGATCACCTTGGAGCATTTCAGCAGCGCCTTGGTGGGGATGCAACCCACGTTCAGGCACACGCCGCCGAAGGTTCCCTTCTCGACCACGAGGCACTTCAGGCCGTTTTTCGCGGCGTGCTCGGCCGCGACGTACCCGCCCGGCCCCGCGCCGACGATGATGACGTCGTATTGGTGCATGCTATCTCACTTCCAGCCCTTCCAGCGTCTGCAGGTGGTGCGCGATCTTCTTCATGAACCTGCCGATGTCCGCGCCGTCGATCCAGCGGTGGTCCGCGGCGATCGTGAACGGCATCAGGCTTTTGACCTCGATTTGGTTGTCCTTGTTGCGCGTCAGGCGTTCCTCGATGTTGCCCGGGGCGACGATCGCCACTTCGGGGTAATTGATGATCGGGAAGCCCCACGCCGCGCCGATCGAGCCGAAGTTCGTCAGGCTGATCGTGCCGTTGCGGATTTCGTCCAGGCTGAGTTTGCGGTCGCGCGCCTTGCCGGCGAGCTCGGTTATCTTCGCGCCCAACTCGACGATCGACAGCCGATCGGCGTCTTTGACGTTGGGCACCATCAGCCCGCTTTCCGTGTCGACGGCGATCCCGAAATTGATCGCCCCCTTGAGGACGATCTTGTCGTTCGCCTTGTCGTAGCTCGCGTTGAAAATCGGGTACTCGCGCAGGGCGTAGATCACGGCCTTGACGATGAACGGCAGGTAGCTGAGCTTCAGACCGTGCTCCTGCAGCACCCGGTCCTTGATTTGGTTGCGGTAGGCCACCAAGCCGGTCACGTCCACGAAGAACGTCAGGGACGTCGTGACGACCTCGGTTTTGGAAGTCGTCATCGCCTTCGCGATCGCGCGGCGGATCGTGGAAAGCTCGATTGCCTTGTCCTGCGGCGCGCTATTGTTGTTGATATCGTTGCTCATTATGCGTCCTTGGATTCCCGTTCCCCTGATTCGGGTTACATCGCAATTGTAAAACTTCGCCATTGCAGCAGCAAGTGGACTGATTTTTTGCGGCATAGGCTCGGGTTATTTTTTTTGGTTTCCGAACAGCGGCAACACCTTGTCGGAGGTTTTCACCTCGCCCACGACGGAAGCGCCCTTTTCCTCTTTTTGGGGCGGTTGCGCCTCGCCGGCGGCCTGCGAGTGCAAGCCGGCGGATCCGCCGCCTTGGTCGATGTACGCCAGGATTTGGCCCACGTGGATCGTTTGGCCCACGGAAACCATGATTTTGCTCAGCGTCCCGCTCACCGGCGCGGGGATGTCGGTCGTAACCTTGTCGGTTTCCACGCTGAAGATCGGTTGGCCTTCCTTGACTTGGGATCCGGGTTGGGCCAAGACGCTGGCAACCTTGCCTTCTTCCAAACCTTCGCCGATGTCGGCAAATTTAAATTCAAACATGATCGATCGATTCACTACCTTTCGGTTGATTTATCCTATTTCATCAAAAGCGGCAACGTGTCCTTGATCCGTTCGTCCAGCTGGAATTGGATGTGTTCGCCCTTAGGCAGCGGGACGGTGATGTCGAACCCGGTCACACGGCGCGGTTGGGTCTTCAGGGAAGAGTACGCCTTTTCGCACACGGTGGTGATGATCTCAGCGGCGGTGCCGAACGATTTCACCGCTTCGTGCACTACCAGCAGCCGGCCGGTCTTCTTCACGGAGTTGATCACGGTTTCGCGGTCCCAAGGCTTGATGGATCGCAGGTCGATCAGCTCGATTGAGTATTTGCCAGAGACCTCTGGGCTGTTGATGAGGTTCAAGCAGTCGATCACGTTAGGGCCGTAAGTCACCAAAGTGATGTCCTTGCCTTCCTGAACTACGTTCGCCTCGCCGATTTTAACGGTGTAGGCGTCTTCGGGGATTTCCTGTCGGAACGCCCGGTACAAGCGCTTCGGCTCGAAGAACACGACCGGGTCCGGGTCGGCGATCGCCGCCAGCATCAGGCCCTTGGTGTCGTAAGGGTTGGAAGGCATCACTACCTTCAGCCCGGGGATGTGCGCGAAAATCGCTTCCAGCGTCTCGCTGTGGTGCTCCAACGCCTTCACGTTGCCGCCCATCGGCATTCTGATCACCAGCGGCACGGTGCGGATGCCGCGGGTTCTGTTGCGGTAGCGCGCCGCGTGCGTGAACAGTTGCATCATGGTCGGGAAGCTGAACCCGGAAAATTGGATTTCCACTACCGGCTTCAAGCCGCCCAAAGCCGCTCCGACCGCGGTTCCGCAGATGGAAGCCTCGGCGATCGGCGAGTCCCAAACGCGCGCCTCGCCGTGTTTGGCCTGCAAACCTTTGGTCGCCCGGAACACGCCGCCCTCGAATCCTGCGTCCTCGCCGTAAATGACAACATTCGGGTCGTTGGTCAATGCGATGTCCAATGCGTTGGTCAGCGCTTCGATGTTGTTGACAGTGATTGTCTTGCTCATGGTTTTGATCCTTAGAAAATTAATCTATTTGCCGCCAAAGTAGCGCTTCGCGATATCTTTCTGCTCGCGCAGGTCGCTGTCCATTTCAGCGTATTGGTTGTCAAAAATCTCATCGACGGTCGGCACCATCTTGGAAACCGCCACTGCGTATTCGGACTCGATCATGTTGTCGATTTCCTTTTTCATGTCGGCTTCTTCTTTTTCCGTCCAGTGCCCGTTTTTGGTCAGCCACTTGCGCAAGCGGTCGATCGGGTCGCGTTTGGACGCCTCGTCGACTTCGGCTTGGGATCGGTATACGGTCGGGTCGTCGGAGGTCGTGTGCGGGCCAAGGCGGTAAGTCACGAATTCGATCAGCACCGGGCCAAGGCCGTTGCGCACGTAGGTCAATGCGTCTAGCACGGCGTCGTATGACGCGAACAGGTCGTTTCCGTCGACGCGGACGCGCGGGATGTCGAACGCCACCGCCTTAAGGGAGAAGTCCTTGACAGCTGATTCCAGCCGGTTGCGGGTGGAGATGGCGAATTGGTTGTTGTTGATGCAGAACAGCGAGTTCCATTTGTGGATCGAAGCCATGTTGATCGCTTCGTAGAATTCGCCTTCGGCGGTTCCGCCGTCGCCGATGAAAGTCACGGCCACGTTCTTTTGGTTCTTTAGTTTGAACGCGTAACCGATGCCTGCCGCGTGCGAAATCTGCGTCCCGATCGGGATGTTAACCGGCAAAATGTTCAGTTTCGGGTCGAACATGTTGCCCTTTTCGCTTCCCAACCAGTACAAGAAGATGTCGTGCAGCGGGACTTTGCGGTGCGCGAACATGCAGTCGGAGCGGAAAGCGGGCACCAGCCAGTCGCCCTGACGCATCGCCAGCGAAGTCGCCAGCTGCAATCCTTCCTCGCCCATGCAAGGCGCAAAACCCAACATCTTGCCGGTTTTTTGTCACACTAGCATTTTCTTGTCGCGTTCCCGGCTCAAGTTCATCCAGAAGTAAGCTTCTTTAACTTTGTCGACTGAAAGCTGCGGAGCGTAATTTGGGTCAATAAAGTTTCCGTTTGAATCTAATACCTGATGTAGAACCTCAGGAATTCTGCTCTTTACAAGAATTGACATTGATTGTTTCCTTGGATTATTAAAATTACACGCAAATTTATTTTAATAAATTTGATGTAATCATTGAGATTATAAAATAATTCAAAACAAATTGCGATTTATTTGAGCGCGAACGCCATTTTGCACCCCCGAAAAAGCGCAAAGGCGGCCCCGGCGGGCCGCCTTTGCTTGGATTTTTTTTAAATTAACGGTCGATGTAGTTCAGGTTGAGGGCGTGCATGATCGCGCTCAAAACGAAGTTGAACGGCTTGTTGAAGTGCGGCAGGAAGTAAACGTCCGCGAACGCCAAATCCACGATCGTCATCTGCTTTTGGATCGCCAAGGCGAGGTAGTAGATGATTTCGGTGTGGTTCACCTTGGACGAAGTGCCGATCTGCGCGCCGACCAGGCGCAGCGTCTTTTTGTCGTAAACGAGCTTGATCTTCACTTTCTCGTAGGTGTTCATGAATTCGGGGCGGTCGTTGTCCTCGAAGTACGAGCTGGCCACGTCCATGCCCAGGCGCTTGGCGGTTTCCTCGGAAACCCCCGTGCTGGACAGGTTGACGCCGAACACGCTGATCGCGTTCGTGCCCACGATGTTCTCGATGCAGACGCTTTGGTTGCCGCTGATGTGGCTCGCGGCCACGATGCCGGTTTTCACCGCATTGGTCGCCAAATCGATGTTTTGGTGCTGGTGGGTCGCGGCGTTGTACAGCGCGCAGTTGCCGCCGATCGCGTAGATGTCCGGATAGCTGGTTTGCACGTATTTGTTCACCACGTAAGCGCCGTTGCGCACCTTTTCGGCGTTAGGCAGCAGGTGGGTGTTCGGTCGGAAGCCGATCGCCAGGATGACCAAATCCGCGTCCACCTTGCCGTTTGAGGTGTTTAGCCCGCGGATCGAGCGGTCCTTCTTGTCGACGATCCACTCGGTGACCTTGGTGTCCAGCATCACCTTCAGGCCGTGTTGGACCATCCCCGCGCTCAAATCCTTGGTGAACTCGGGGTCGTAATAGTTGCCGGCCGGCTCGCTGAGCATGTCGATGATCGTCACCGCCTTGCCCCGCGCCGCGGCGGCCTCGGCCAGTTCCACGCCGATGTACCCGGATCCGATCACGGCGACGGATCGGATGTTCGGGTTCTTCATGTCCTCGATGATCTCTTTGGCGTGCTGGAACGTTTTGCAGGCGACCAGGTTCTTGATCGTGCCGCCTTGGTCCGAACAGTATTTCTCTTCGTATTTCAGTTCGGTGCCCGGAGGGCAAATCGGCCACGATCCCGCCGCCAAAATCAGCTTGTCGTAGCTTTCCTCGCGGGCCTGCCCGGTCGCCAAATCTTTCACGGTGACCGTCTTTTTGTCGGGATCCACGGCCAAAACGTCGTGGCGCATGTGGATTTTCGCGCCCATTTTGGTCAGCTGCTCGGGGTTGGAATAGAACAAATCGTTGATGTTCTGCACGACCCCGCTTACCGTCAGCGCGATGCCGCAGCCCAAGAACGAGATGTTGTCGTTGCGGTCGAAGGCGACGACTTCCGCGCCCGGGCTCATGGTCAGCAGCGTCCGGATGGCAGATGTGCCGGCGTGGTTGATTCCGACTACTACTACTTTCATGTCGAAAAAATCTCCGTAGGATTGGATAATCGTTTTGTCAATTCAATCTGTTTGAACTTTAAAACCATTATTAATAATAACACCACGGGGGCGCAATTAACGATTTAATTTTACGATTTCATCTTGTTTTCCTGGCGCAGCGCGATTTTGCCCTCCTTGGTGGCCCCAAGGAAGTAATTGACGTTTTTTTGGATCTGCCCGGAAATGATGTTCTCGGCCAGGAAATTCTCGATCGTCCTTTGGATGTATCGCTTCAACGGGCGCGCGCCGAACTGCCGGTCCGAACCCTTGACGCGGACCAGGGTTTTCAGGTCTGGCGCGAACGCCACGAAAATCTGCTGCTGCCTCAGCCGCGCGCCCAATTCGCCCAGAAGCCGGTCGATGATTTGGTCGTAATCCGCGTCGGTCAGTTCGTTGAACACGACGACCTCGTCGATCCGGTTCATGAATTCGGGGCGCATCACCTTGGCGATCTCGGCCAGGGCGTTTTGCTTGTTGTTTTCCAAAACGGCCTGCGACCCGACGTTGGACGTCATGATGATGATCGTGTTTTTGAAATTGATCAGGTGACCCTGGGAATCGGTCAGGACGCCGTCGTCCAGGATTTGCAAAAACAGGTTCAGCACGTCCACGTGCGCCTTTTCGATCTCGTCCAGCAGGATCACGCTGTACGGGTGGCGCCGCACCGATTCGCTCAGCGCGCCCGGCTGGTCGTAGCCGACGTACCCGGGCGGCGCGCCGATCAGTTTGGACACCGAATGCTTTTCCATGTATTCGGACATGTCGAAGCGCAGCATCGCCTTCTCGCTGTCGAAAAGGCTGGCGGCGAGCGTCTTGGCGACCTCGGTCTTGCCCACGCCGGTGGGGCCAAGGAACAGAAACGACCCGATCGGGCGGTTCGGGTCGCCGATCCGCGCCCGGCCGCGCAGCACTGCGCCCACGACGCGGTCCAACGCCTCGTTTTGGCCCTTGACGCGCAATTGCATCTCCTTCTTCAGGTTAAGCAGCTTCGTCTTGTCGGACTCGAGCAGTTTCTTCAAAGGGATCCCGGTCTGCGCGGAAACGACCTCGGCGATCTCGTTTTCGGTGATCGTCGTCTTGAACAGGTCGTGCTTGATGCTTTTGGCGTGCTTGTTGGCGCTTTCGAGATCCTTTTTGAGCTTGGGCATCTCCACGTAAAGCAGCTTGGACGCTTCCGTGTACATGCCGTCCGCCTGCAATTTCTCGATCTTCGCGCCCGTCGCGTTGATTTCCTCCTTGATCGCGATGATCCTTTCGTAGGCCTGCTTTTGGCTCACCCATTCGTCGTAAAGCAGTTTCTGGCGTTGCTTGAACTCCTTCAGCGAGTTTTGGATCTCGGTCACCCGGTTCGCGTTCACGTCCAGGTATTCCTTGTCCTTCTTCAGGGCGGCCAGCTCGGTTTCCAGATGGATTATTTTCCGGTTCAAATCGTCCAGCTCGGCCGGCTGCGAATGCATCTGGGTCTTGATTTTCGCGGCCGCCTCGTCGATCAGGTCGATCGCCTTATCGGGCAGGTAGCGGTCCGTCACGTAGCGGTCAGCGAGCTCGACCACCGCGACCAGGGCGCTGTCGAGGATCTTGACTTTGTGGAAAATCTCCCATCGTTACTTCAGGCCGAGCATGATCGTCAGCGACTCCTGCTTGGTCGGCTCGATGACCAGGATTTTTTGCAT
>CAZPGT010000006.1:0-15780 GCA_964586345.1 uncultured Mycoplasmatales bacterium
CGACAAGCGATTGCAGGCGGACAAGGTCGTTTGGGGCCTGCTGTCGCTTTTTTTGCTCAGCTTCGTCGCCTCGCTTTGCTTTGCGGCGAAAACCAAGGCGCACGGACGCCGCCGGGCCGAGGCGATCGTCGCCCCGGGGGAGCGGCCCGAGCCCCAAGACATCATGAAATGCGATTTTTGCTACGCGCCCGTGGCGTACTCCGGGCAAAGCGGGGGCCTCATGAATTTCGCGTGCAACGGGTGCAACGCGACGAAGCAAATCCCCGTTTGGTAACCCCGGGCCGACCGGTTCGCTTGTTTGGTTCGTCCCGGACCGCCTCCGATCGGTCGCCGGAAGCCATGGCGTTTTCCGCGATCTCGCGTTTGTGCGCCGCCGCGCCGTTTTTTGGTAACATAATCCAAACAATGTGACCGCCCGATCGCGAATCGCGGCGCTTTTGTGTGGTTTTATGAAAAAGAGAAGAATAGCACTTTTGATCATGGCGAGCCTGGAGCTCGCCCTATTGTTCGCGGGAATCCTCGTTTTGGCGATCGGCACGACGAGTTTCATTTCGGACGTGACCAGCGGCACCGCCGCCCAGGACGTCAACTCGATCACCGCCGCCTTGTTCACGATCACGATTCCCGCCGTGGCTTGCATCGTGTTGTCGGTGTTCATGTCGATCGCCAACGGGGTCATCATCCTGTCCTTCCCCAACCCCGACAACGATCCGGGCCTGCAGAACGCGAAAATACTTTGGGGCGCCTTGGCGCTCACGGTTTTGCGCTTCGTGGCGACCTACGTGTTCGTTGGCGTTTCCAAAAAATACGGCGACGGCCCCAAACGACAGGCCCCGCCGAACCCAATGCCCCCAAACTTCCAACGATAGGGAACCCCCAAAAAGCGGCCGCCGGCCGCTTTTTCGCTTTTTTCGGCGTCCGACTGGGTTTTTCGCGGACCGTTCTGTCTCGAAAATGGCGAACCGATTTGGTAAAATGGAAACAAACGATGGATTGGGATTTCAACGCCGTAAGGAACGGTTCCATCGAAAGGGGCCGCGGTTTTTTTGTTTTCTTTTCGCGCCTGAAATGGATTGGCGCGGACGCGAAACCCGGGAAAAAGAGGGAGAAAGGGCGATGGGCGCGATCAAATCTAGCTACAGAACCTTCCGCGGCTGGGCGGTGGCCCACATCTTTCTGTCCGCCGTCCTCGCCGTCACGCTTTTCATCCTCATCGTGTTCGTCTCGCCGTTTTTCATCATCTTCCCGGCGACGCTTCTTTATTTCGTGTCCTCGTTGGCGGATTTCACCGCCGATTGGGCCCACATCCTCGCGTTGGTCGCCACGATCGACATCGCGATCTCGATCGTCGTTTGGATCGTCAACATCGTCTTGATCTACCGCTTCCCGAACCCGTTCGGATGGATCGATCTGGGAAGCGACAAAACCAATTGGGGGACGTTGACGATTTTCTTCTCGATCGTCGGCGTCATCGGCTTCTTGGCGAAACTTCCCAAATACGTCAACCGCGAAGAGCAGATAGCCGCGTCCCAACAGCCCGCTTATTCCCCACGACGCGACGGCGTTCCCGCGCCGACCCGGGCGACGGCCGAGATCCTGGGGTGCGCGCGCTACGACGGCACGAGCGTCAACGTTTTGCAATCCGGCGGCAAATGGTTGGTTTACGAATGCGCGGATTGCAAATCCGTGCACAAGACGAGCGTGGCGTAGCGTTTTTCGGGCCATCGTTTTCGGAGCACCACGATGAAAAAAGCATTTAAGTCTTTCAATACGTTCAAGGGGTTGGCAACAGCTTACCTTATTTTCGCGGGCGTTTTGTTTTCCATAGGGATAGCGCTATTATCCATCTCGACCTCGAGTTCGGCGGGAATCCAGTCCGTTTTGGATCAGATGGTCGGGTTGTCGTTGCTTCTCGCAATCACGATCGCCATTTGGATCGCGACGGTCGTCGCGATTTTCACGTTTCCGATCCCGCCCGAGTGGGGCGATTTGAAAAAGGACCAAAAGAAATGCGGCCTTTTGGCGATTTTTTTGCCGCCGATCGGGATCATCATGTTTTGGGCCAAGGCGAAAAAACACGTTTCGCGCGATTACGTCGTGGCGCGATCCGGGCCGAACTCGTTTGTCCACGAAAAATCGCACCAGGCGGTTTACCCTTACGCGAAAGGCGTGCGCGGGGATTTCGGCACGAAAACGTGCGAGCGCTGCGGGAAACGCTCCCAGACGGTCCGGCCGCATCCCGAATGGTTGGTCTTCGAGTGCGACGACTGCAGGGGCGAGAACGAATCCCAACCGTCGCAATCGCGCCCTCTTTAGCCTACCCATCCAAGAAAGGCTAAAACGGCGCGGTTCTCGCAAAAAGTTGCGCGCCACTCTTACGCTTTTTCAATTTGCGCCCGATCCGATCAATCGAGATATCCAACGTCTTTTTCCGGCGGGCACGACAAGCACAATCGCCCGCATGAGTCGGCTTCCCGAAACCAATGCTAACCACTCCCTCCGATGTCCATAAACGCGCCACAGTAGAACCGCAAACCGCTTGGGACGACCCGGGTTAATCCGCTCTCAACCGAACCGACATGGGGTAATTTCAATGACAGACATGATTTCTCGCTACAAAAAGTACAAAAAATGCGCCATCCCCTGGTTCGCGGCAATCGGGTTGGAGTTCGTTTTGGTAATCGCCATGATCGCCACGATACCCACTTTCATCCGCCAGTCGTCGTCCGACCCGAGGGCGTGGACGCGGTTTTTGTACTTTCTGTACCCAATCGTCCCCATTGCCGCGGCAAGCCTGGGTCTTTGGATCGCGATGCTCGTGCAAATCTTCTCGTTCCCCGATCCGCACGGTTGGCCCGATTTGCAAAGCGACAAAACCCTTTGGGGAATCGTCGCGATCGTTTTCCCTTTGGTCGGGATAAGCGTCTTTTTGGCGAAGGCGAAACAATACGCCTCCAGAGATCCCGATGAGTTCGTCCGGGCGCGGCCGTGGCAGCCGGTTTATCCGCAACGGCCGCCCGTCGGCCAAACCCCCTCCGTGATGAAGTGCGAAAATTGCGGGAAGAACAGCTTCGTCACGCTTCGGTCGGATCCGCAGTGGCTCGTCTTGGAATGCGCGGGCTGCAAGGCGGTCCACAGGATCCCGATCACGTAACCGGCCGGGTCCCGAACGGATCGGGCGGGTTCGGTTGGCGCCGACCTAAATCGCTTTGTCGCGGGCGACAATTTATAATTGACTAAAACGGGGGATGAAAAATGGAATTCAACGATCCCTTCGCGTTGGAAATCGATCCGACCCAGACGCGCAACGCGTCGATCGCGGGAACCGCGTGCGCCGCGTTTTACGTCTTGCTTTACGCGGCGCATTGGCTGTTCGCGACCAAATGGGCCGTCAGGCACGCCAAGAAAAAGGAGCGGACGGCCGTCAAGCTCCAAGGCCACTTCCTTTTGGTCTATTCGCCCTTTTCGATCGTCGGTTTCGTGGTTTTCGCCGCGAACGTCTTTTTGCTTTCGTGGTATTACGCCACGGACGTACGGTATTACGTCTTGCTGGGATCGATCGTGCTCGCCGCGTTGACCGCGTACGCGGAAACCAAGTACCGCTACGAGAGGGCGCTGGTGAAAAAATTGGGCCAAAGGGCCATAAGCCGCCAGATCATGCATTCGGCGTGGTTCGTGTTCTACGTGATGGACATGTCGTTTTTTTACAGCGTGGGATCGATGGTTTTGGCCAACCTCGTTTAGGGCGCAAACGATGAAAAACAGTTTCTCCGAATTCAACGATTGGTTGCTTGGGAACAAACCCTCGGCCAAAACCAAAATCGTTTGGTGGGCGATGTTCTTGACCGCCTTCGCCGCGTTCGCGGCCGCGGCGTTCGGGTATTTCGCCTTGCTGGAGTCGCAGATCGTCCTAACGACCTTCGAACACAGCAACGCCCACGGATATTACCCCGCGGACACGTTTCTGGCGACGTTCACCCCGCTAATCCCGATCGCTTTCTTCGCGGACCCGAATTACGCGCCGCTGTTCAAAACGCTTGGGTTCGCGTCGATCCTTCTGGCGTTTCTGGCGGGGCGGGTCTCGGTGTTTTTGCTGATGCGCCACGACATCCACAGGAGCCTGTACGTCTGGCTGACGTCCGCGAACCGCAAAAACGCCAAACTAGGGTTCAAAAACTTTTATCTACGCCGCTTCTTCAAAACGGTTTACAGACAGCGTCTCGCCGCGACCGGGCGCGCCGAAGGGTTCGCGGCGGCGGTCGATTCGTATTTCGCGGGTTTCGTGCCCCTGAAGATCCGCCTAAACGACGCGCTCCGGAAGCTGGAACCAAGCGACGCGTTGGCGGGTTTTTTGGATTACGCCCACGACCAGTCCAACTGGAAGCGCCCGGCTTCGCAAAAGATCGTGGTGGGGTTCGTTTGGACGATGCGGCTGTTTTTCGAGGCGTTCCCGGCAATCGTCTATTTCGCGATCGGCAGCGGGACGATGATCGGGATGACGGTCGGGGAATTGGCTTGGAAAACCGCCGTCAGCCATTTGCTTCTGGTTTTCCTTTCAGTCACGTATTCGCTGGGAATCGCCGCGTGGCTCCGCCCGTTCGAGTATTTTTGCGCGTTGCTGGCCAAAATCGATCCGGGGCTGGACAAGGTTTACAGGACCAGCCGCCTGTTCGGGGCGAATCCCCGCAAGCGCGCGACGGCGGCGACGTTCTTTTGGTCCATGAGCTACGTCAAGATAACGTTTTATCTGATTTTCAGGCAATACCGGCGCGCGGCCAAATTGCCGCAAAACTTTCCCAAGCAGGCTTTGCTGGCCGAATATTTCGATTTGACCCACAAAGCCCAAAAAACGTCCGAGAACGTCGTTTACTTTTAATAATTCCTATATCCCCAAAGAAAAATTTAAAATAGAAAGCGTTTAAAAGATATTAAGGCAATGCGATGGAACAAAAACGGATAAAGCTGAACAACGGGACGTTCATGCCGGTCATGGGGTACGGCGTGTCGGGAATCGCGAACAACAAGGACTGCGAAACGTGCGTGCTCGACGCCCTCAACGTCGGATACAGGCTGATCGACACGGCCGAGTTCTACAAAAACGAGATCGGCGTCGGGAACGCGATCAAAAAGTCGCACGTGCCCCGAGAAGAGATTTTTTTGACCACCAAGGTGTGGATGACCAACTTCAGGCCTTCCAAGACGATCGAGGCCGTATACCGATCCATGGAACGGCTTCAGGTCGGATACATCGACCTGGTTTTGATCCACTGGGCCAAGGGCGACTATTACACGGCGTGGCGCGAACTGGAGACTTTGTACGCGCAAAACAAAATCCGCGCCATCGGCGTTTCCAATTTCAGCCCCGAACGGCTGATCGACATCATCAGGTTCAACAAGGTCAAGCCCGCCGTAAACCAGATCGAGACCAACGTGTTCATGCAAATGAACGAGTTCAACGATTTCATGAAGCAAAACGGCGTCGTCCACCAGGCGTGGTCGCCTTTGGCGAAACGCCGCATCCAGGAAATCATCGACCACCCCACGCTCAAGAAAATCGGGGAACGCTACAAAAAGACCCCGACCCAAATCGCGTTGAAATTCAACGTGCAGCGCGGCATCTCGGTCATTCCCAAGACGGTCAGCAAGCAGCGGATGATCGACAACGCGGACATTTTCGATTTCGAGCTGTCCGAGCGCGACATGGAACTAATCAGGACCCTGGACGAAAGCAAGACGACGCTGCCCAAATACGAGCAACCCGAATACCTCGACTACCTGATGGCCAGGGAACTTTAGATAAAACTGCACGACGCAAAAACCGGGCCGGCGCGAAAATTCGCGCCGGCTTTTGCTTTCTGATCGGGCATGCAAATAATTTATGCGCTATGCTTAATATGAATATGTTTCACTTTATCGAAGGCGATTAACGCAAAAAACGGCGGTTGGCGCTACGCTGATTTCAACTTTCTTTTGGAAAGGTATTTTCGCATTTCCGGGGTAAGCGTCTTGCTTTTGATCACGACGTTTTTGTATCCGTTCCCGAAAAATTTCCTGACGTGCTCCTCGTCCTCGAAATTGAAATTCAGTTTCCCGTCTTCGTCGAACCAGACCAACCTTTCGTCAAACATGTAATGGCACGTCTTGTGGAGCAAAATCCCGTTGTTGTGGTCCGAGGCGTTTAACTTCAGCCTTTCGATCTCAAGCCGGATTTCGTTGTTTTCGAAATCGTCGAAGTCCTTTATCCTCGTCTGGACCAGCAAAATGAAATCCTTGATGATGTATTTGATGTCGTATATGTGGCACGCGTCCATGTATTTCACGTTGGCGTGGTTAAGCTCGGAATTTTCCAGATCGAAGTAATTTTCGTCTTGGTTCGCGACGCGCTTGGAGATGATGTTCGGGCGCAATTTGGTTCGTTCGTTTTGGATTTGCTCGATGATGATTTGGGATTTGTCGTATATGTCCCGGTTGCGTTTGACGCTTTCGTCGACCAAAGAAACGATGTTGAGGGCGAATTCTGATATTTTCTCGTCGCGGTTGGTCTCCAGAATGTCGCCGTAAATCGCGTTGACGATGTCTTCGAAACCGTACGTCTTGAGTATTTCCCTGCTCAGTTCCGCGTAGGTTTGCTTGCCCGGACCGAATTTTTCCGTGTTTTCGCCTTTTATGTGTTTGATGAACTGCTTGCACGCTTCGCCGTTCAGGCGCAAAGGATAATGTTTTTCCCATTTCCTTTGGATGGTTTTCGGGTCAATCGAAAAATTTTCGAGCCTGCCGAACAGATCGCCGTCGTGCTCGTCGATCAGGCATAAAAACAAGCTGAAACCCAAATTCACCATGAACGGGTCTGTCGCGTAAATGGATCTGTACACGAAAGCGACGAACTCCTTCACGAAATCCGACCTGCCGTATTTCTGGAATTCCCTTATTTTTCCGGTCAACTCGATTCTTTCGCCGTCTTCGATCCCGGCTTTCGCGGACTTGATTATCCCCAGGACGTTCCAGATTTGCAAATATTGCCTAATCGTCGATTTCGCCGCGACCTTGTTTTTCTTCGAGGTCGGCGTTATCGCCTTTTGCCCGTTGAACAAAATCTGATAGCGGTTATCCGCGACTTTCTTGATCGTGACGAAATTCGCGTCGTCCAAACCCAAATCCTTGATTGAATCTATGAAGAGCGACAGCGATCTGAAGAAATTCGTCCCGATTTCCCACGTTTTCGCGTTGTTGGCGAGAAACTTTCTCAATATTTCGTTGATCTTGCTTTCAAGCGAAGGTTTTTGGCTATCGATCATTACCGCTTCTCCACGTGTTCGAATATTTGGTTCAGCATGTCCTTGATCAACGCGCCGGGAATAGCGCTGCGCAGCGAATACGATCCGCGCGCCATGTGATCGTCGTTCCCCTTCGCCCTTTTTGTCTTCAAACTCAACTTGATGTTCGATTTGAAAATCGTCGGCTTAAGCGAGAAATTGGCGTCGTACGACGCGTAATTGGTCAAGTTCTCGTGCCCGTGGAAATCCCAATGGTGGCGTTGGAATTTCCACGTAAGCGACGTTTGCGGGTTCTCGATTACCCAAACCCTCGGTTTGAAGTGGTTGATGATTTTGATCGTCGCGCCGATCGTCGACTCGCCAAGGATCCGCCCCTGCTCCTTTTGCTCGAAGTACCTTCGTTTCACGGGATGACACGTTTTGTTGTAATCGTCGTAAAACCTTTTGTTTCTGACGAACCAATTGCCCTCCGAATCGATGCTCCTGATGATTTTGCCCTTGCAGTCCGCGCCCGATCACGACTCGCACGGCGGGCTGGCCAAAATTATGTCGGGTTTTCTCAATTCGTTTAGTTGATCGATCAGATTGATGTTGCCCATCGAGAGATCGATCAATTTATAAAAGTACTTGTCGCTTTTCGGGAATTCTATTCGATTGATGCCGATCGAATAGACGATCAACCTGCGTTTAGCGAAATATTTGGCGACCGCTTTCTTATACGAACATTGCGCGTCGTCGTAAAGCGCCCAAATTACGAGCTCTCTCTCTCTCTCTCTCTTAACACAGAGTGGTGTTTGATTTGTTTTGCAGGCATGTTTTTGGGTTAAATCACGCTTTATTATATCCAGTAATCAGCTCCAAACCGCTGGAATTTTCTGAAAAAACCTTTGGTCGTTTTTGCACTGCGGTTTTATGCGATTTTCTGAAATTTTTGGGGTTCGGGCCAATCCCGTTTTCATCTCGCCCTAAAATCAAATTTTTAATATAATATTGGTGGATTCATTAATATCTAGATTAAAAAAAGGATTATTTATGGATAACGGTGTTGCTTGATTTTTAGCACTATTTTCCGAATTTATCGGCACCGCGCTGTTGATTCTTTTGGGCAACGGGGTCTGTGCCGCCACTAGTTTTAAGAAAATGGGAGCCAACCAACCGGGGAAGTTCGTTCTGATCGTTCTCGGCTGGGGGTTCGCTGTGTTTGTCGGAGCGAGCGTGAGCTCGGCGATGGGCGGCGTGGGATGGTTGAACCCGGCCGTTGCCATTTACGAGGCGATCGCCGCGGGAACCGGCACCACAAACACTTTGTTTGTTACCGGGGAGGCAGTGCTTGGCAATAATTTGGCCGGCGCTGTTGTGGCCAGCCTCATCATTGCCATTATTTTCGAATTCCTTGGGGCGATGTTCGGGCAAGGCATTTTGGATTTCATCAACTACAAATTCATCAGAGATCGCGAAAACGACATTTTCTCGATCCGCGGGATGCATTCGACCGCACCGGCGTACAAGAACAAGGAAGACAAAGCGACGATTTACAATTTGGCGTACGAATTCTTCGGAACCGTCGTTTTGCTCGCGTTCATCTTGGCTTCTGGGTTCCTGAACCTGACTTTGGGCGCGATTCCGGTCGCGTTCGTCATCATGTCGATCGGCATTTCGCTTGGATCCGCGACCGGTTACGCGATCAACCCGGCGCGCGACCTGGGTCCGAGAATGGTTTTCGCCTTCGTGGCCAAAAAATGGCGCAGCGAGGACTACAGCAAGCAAGTGTGCGACTGGGGATACAGCTGGGTTCCGGTTGCCGGACCGATGGCGGCGGGCGTCGTCATGGGGCTTTTCGGCCTGATCAACGTCGTCAGCGCAGCCGCCTAAGGACCGCCTTTCTTTAAGTTTCCAAAGGATTCACCGATAATGTACGACGTCGTTATCGTGGGCGGCGGGATAATCGGCAGCAGCGTCGCTTACCGGCTGTCGCGCTACCATTTGAGCGTTTTGCTGGTGGAAAGGAACCCGGTTTTCGCGGACGAGACTTCCAAGGGGAACTCGGGGGTGATCCACGGCGGGTTCGACCCGGATCCGAGAAAAATCGAGGCCCGGCTCAACGTCTTGGGCAACCGCCTGTGGCAAACCGAGATCTTCAGGGATTTGAGGTTTCCGCGGGCAAAGCTGGATTCGCTAGTGATCGCTTTCAGCGACGCGGAAATGGATCAGGTCCGCATGCTTTACGACCGGGGCATAGCCAACGGGGTTAACCCGGCGGACCTGCGGATCGTGAACCGCCAGCAACTGTTGGACAAAGAGCCCAACCTCAATCCGAACGCGGTCGGCGCGTTGCTTTGCACGAGCTCGTGGGCGATCGATCCCGTCCAGGCCTCTTTGGCGTTTTTGGGCGCGGCGAACGCCAACGGGACCGAACTCTGGAAAAACGCGCAGGTAACCGCCATAACGCCGCGCGACGAAGGGTTCGATCTCAAAATCAACGGAAACATAACCGTGCGGGCCAAAAACGTGATCAACGCCGCGGGGCATTACGCGGACGCGATCGCGGCGATGGCGGGCTACCCGGACTTCACGCAGACCACCCGCCGCGGCGAATACCGGATTTTGGACCGGACGCTCAACGGCATCGTCGGATCGATCTGTTTCATGGTGCCGACGATCCACGGCAAGGGCGTCATCGTTTCGCCGATGCTGGACGGGCACGTCTTGGTCGGCCCGACCGCCGAGGAGGGCGTGGCCAAGGAAGACACCCGCCTGGTGACGCGCGAGAAATACAATTACATCGGCGAGATCGGCACCAAACTGGTGCCGGGGTTGGATTTGTCAAGGACGATCATGACCGTCGCCGGGTCGCGGCCGATCGACGTGGCGACCAACGACTTCGTGATTCGCCACGCGGAAGCGAACGACAGATTCATCAATTTGGCGGGGATGCAGTCCCCCGCGTTGGCGTCCGCGCCCGCGATCGCGTTGGAAGCCGAAAGACTGTTGGCGGAAAACGGCACGGCGCTGAGGCCGAAAGCCGGTTTCAACCCGAAGTTCGCCATGTTCCACTAAAAACGAGCGAAAAAAAGGACATTCTATATGAAAAAAGACTACATCGTTGCGATTGACTCGGGAACGACGTCCTGCCGGACGATCATCTTCAACAAAAAGGGCGAGATCGTCAGCATCGCCAATTCCGAGTTCACCCAATATTTCCCGCAGTCGGGTTGGGTCGAGCACGACGCGATCGAGATTTGGAACACCCAGTTGGGCACGCTGCAAAGCGCCAAGTCCAAAAAGGACATCAAATCCGAGTCGATCGCGGCGATCGGAATCACCAACCAGCGCGAGACCGTCGTGCTGTGGGACAAGGAGACCGGGCTGCCGGTCTACAACGCGATCGTGTGGCAGGACCGCAGGACGAGCGATTACTGCGACAAGCTGATCAAAGACGGCCACGGCGACGCGATCACCAAGAAAACCGGGTTGATCATCAACCCGTACTTTTCCGCGACCAAGATCCGCTGGATCCTGAAAAACGTCCCCGCGGCGAAGGAGAAGCTGAAGAAAAACAAGCTCCTGGCGGGGACGATCGACACTTGGCTGATCTGGAAGCTGACCAACGGCGCGGTGCACGCGACCGACGTCACCAACGCGTCGCGGACGATGCTTTACAACATCAACACGCTCAAATGGGACGACGAGATCCTTAAGCTGCTGGAGATCCCCAAGGAAATCTTGCCCGAGGTCAAATCTTCGTCCGAGCCGTACGGGGACATCGACCCGAAGCTGCTGTCCAAGACCGCGAAGGCCAAGATCCCGATCATGGGCGTGGCCGGCGACCAGCAGGCTTCGCTGTTCGGGCAGCTGTGCACGGAAGTGGGCATGGTCAAAAACACCTACGGCACGGGTTGCTTCACGCTGATGAACATCGGCGAGAAACCCGTGGTCTCCAAAAACAGGCTGGTGACCACGATCGCGTGGCAGCTGGGCAAGAAAAAGCCAGTGTACGCGCTGGAAGGATCGATCTTCATCGCCGGATCGGCGATCAAATGGATGCGCGACGCGCTGCGGCTGATTTACAACGCGCAGGAATGCGACTTCTACTGCAACCTGGCCGAGCAGCGCGACGACGGGCAAAACGTCATCATGGTGCCTTCGTTCACCGGGCTTGGCGCGCCTTACTGGGATTCGAATTCGCGCGGGGCGATCTTCGGCCTGGAACGGGGCACGCGCCGCGAGGACATAATCAAGGCGACCGTCGAATCGATCGCGTTCCAGTCCAACGACCTGTTCATGGCGATGGAAAAGGACGTCGGCAAGAAAATCCCGATCGTCAAGGTCGACGGCGGGGCGTCGAACTCCGATTACCTGATGCAGTTCCAGGCGTCGATCAGCAACCTTGAGATCCAACGGCCCAAGAACACGGAAACGACCGCCATGGGCGCGGCTTACCTGGCCGGGCTGGCGGCGGGCTTCTGGAAATCCGTGGACGAGCTCAAGCAGCTGAACAAACCCGACAAATCGTTCAGCCCCAAGTTCTCCAAGGCGACGATCGACAAGAAGCTCAAAGGCTGGAACGAGGCCGTGAAGCGCACCTTGAACTGGACCAAGGCGATCGAATAGCGCCATTTTGGCCCAAAAACGAAACGGGGCGCGCGCCGGGAGGGCGCGCGCCTTTTTCTTTCGCGCGGAACAAAAAAACGGCCAAGGGCGGTTGCCTCCCCTCGGCCGTTTTTAAAAGAAAAATAATAGCGTCGAATCTAGCCCCGCGCCGCGAGAGCCGCGGAGCGGGTTAAGTTTAGGAGAATAATGAAAAGAAGAATATTATTTTTCGAAGAATCCGTTCGGCAATATAGTATTTTTACTAAACAATTTGATGTTGTTCGTTGGATTTGCCGAAGTCGCCAGCGATTGCTCGCCGGACTTTAATTCTATCAAAATTTTGCGGATATCGTCGCTTAAAAGCGATCGGCCGCTTCGAAAATATTGCGCCGTTCGCCCGAAAACGGAGTATCATTTCCAAGTCGGACGCGCGGACGAATCGCTTGAATTTGCCTGAATCCGGTGAATCGCGTGCATGTTTTCCGCCAAAGCGAATCCCGCCCGCGGCGCGTCGCCGCGGCCTTCGCGCCCAAAAGGCTTTTGAGCCTTGGGGCGCCGGGGTTTCCGCGCGCGGACGGTCCGGGCCCGAATGCGGTCCCAGATCCCCGCGTGCGCCCGAAAAGCACGATTCTCCGCCCGTTTCGCCTCCCACGTTAAATTTTATTTTGAATCCGAGGATGAAAACCATGCATTTTCTCAAATCCGCAAGACACAAAAGCAAACGCGCGGCCGCCTTGGCCTTGGCCGCCGCGGCGATCGTCTCGGGATGCGCCGCCGTCGGCGCGGCCAGGGCCGCGCCCGGCGTCTCGCATTCGTTGGCGCAAAACGTCCGCGGGCACCGCGCGCCCGCGGGTTCCAAGCACACCTATTCGGACGTCAGGATCCGCCGCAACCCGATCAACGACTTCGAATCGTTGCCCGTCGGGCGGACGGACCTCAAAATGGTATTGACCACCGGCACGGACGAAACGGGCAAAACGCGCTACGGCGTGGGGTTGGTCGACGCAAACGACGCGTTCGTTTCCACCTGGTGGCTTTCCGACTACGACGAGAAGCAGACCGAGCTCAACTACACGACCGACATTTTGCCCGGGAAGGACGACGGCACCTTCTTCGTGTTGGCGGGGATCAGCGACCTGGCCAAGGCGCTGAACCTGGCGTACGACTATTACGACGAGCAGGCGTCGGTCTTCGACCGCGTGGTGCGCGCGAACCCAGCCGCCGCCCCGACGATCAAGGTTTTCAGGCTCCGGGTCGAAAACGACGCAATCGTCCCCCCGAAGGCGGGCGACGCGTTCACTTTCGACTACCCGACGTTCAAGGACAGCGGGGAAGGCTTCAACGCCGGGCTCAAATTCTTCATCAAGAACGGGCTGTTCTGCTCCACGCGCGGCAAATCCGCGTCCAACCCCGACGCGGCGTACTACTTCGCGGGGTATTTCCAGTATCTCACCTACGGGCAGATTTTCGAGTACAACTACGCCAACGACGCGGACGAATTCGCGTTGGCCAGCGCCTACATGGCGCCCGACCCGCAGATGGGCAACCTTTACGCCCTGTGGGGCAAGGAAACGGGTTCTTGCGTGCCGGCGCTGAGCGACGTCTCGGCGTTCTTTTCGGAGGTGTTGCTGCCGATCATCGACATGCCCCGGGGCAAGGTGTACTCGATCAGCCCTTATTGCCTGGACAAAAGCCTTTCGTACGACCAATCGATCCCATACGACATCCGGACGCCTTCGGGCCAAACCGTCCAGGCGCCGCGCGAGGACTGGCTGAGCGCCAAGACCGCGATGGCCCTGGCGTTCATGCTCGACTACGCGCCGAACGTCATGTACGATTCGTCCGACGAGGCGTCCAGCCGCGCCCAGATCACGGGCCAGCCGTTCACGAACGTGGGGCACGACAGGTTCGCGTGCACGCCGGGGATGTTCGTTTGGTCCCCGACCCCGAAAAAGGCCGAGCACCCGCTGCCCGAGCGGCTGTCCTACTATTACTTCGCGCCCGACCCCAAGGCGCCGCAGGCGGGGATGGCCTGGACCCAGGTCGCTTCCGCGCGGTACGACTCGCGCGCCAAGAAGTACGCGTTCGTGCACGTGGGCCCGGGCAACGCCAGCGAACAGCGGCGGCTGCGCTACTACATGGCCGAGTACGACCCGTTCGACAACCCGAAGCGCTACCTTGACGCCCAGTACGGCTATTACTGGGGCAGCAGCGACAAGAACGAGATGACCGAGATCCTGCGGGTCGACGCGGACAACACGGGGCAAAGCCTGGGAGCGACGGTCCGAATCGATTCGCGCGGCGTAACCGGGGCCGTCGCGGCGGCCAACCGGGATCGCCACGTGGCGCTGTTCTGCAACTGAACCGCCGCGACGCTCGTGCTCAACCCGTTCAAGACCAGGCCCGACTACGAGCCGCAGACGTTCTTCGACTTCAGCATCGATCCCAAAAACGGCGTCCTGACGGCGATCGACAACTACGGGATCTACGGGGTGACGTACGATCCAGCGGACGGCAAAATGGACCCGCAGTCCGTCGCGCAGAAGGAATTCGCCGACCCGTTGGCGGCGTTGCCCGGCATTCACGCCCGGCCGCTGCTTGGCTCGGGGATAACCTATAACCCGGTTCCCGGCTTCCGCCTGGACGGGTCGGTTTACGACGTGACCGACCCCGTCTCGGGATCCAACCGGCTTTACAGCCTCCAAGCCTTGGTCGACCCGAGGGGCAAGACGGCGATCGAAGGAATCGTGTCGCCCGACGAGATCGGGTGGCAGCCGGTCAAAGGCGACGGGCAGTTCACGCTGAGCGAACGGAACGTCAACGTCTCGGACCTGCTTTACAAATACGGCGCGGCCGACCTGAAAAACCTGTTCTTCGACGGCAACCGCCGCCCGGGATCGCGCACGGACGTGCTCGCGTCCGGGTGCGTCGTCTCGGGGATCGGCGCGGACTGCGTGCGGATCAGCGAGGTCGTCACGGTGGGCGGGAAGGAGTTCTTGGGCTTCACGCGCAAAAACGGTACCGACCCCGGCTCGGGCTACGCGGCCGGGTTCGCGTCGTACGTGGGCGTGTTCAAACGGCTGGTCAGCGCGATCGCGTATTTCGCCAGCGGCGCGGACATCGTCAAAAACCCGGAAATGGGCAAGCTGACCGTGCACGACCTCATGTCCGAGTACCAAAGCGATTACGCTGGCTTCCAGGCCAAATACTTCGACGCGTTCGTGACCCGGATCGAGAACCGGGACCCGGACGTCGGGTACGAGGTCAACGTGGTCTCGGTCAACGAGCGCGACAACTCCATCACCCTGGACGCGATCGCCAAGACCGCCCAGGGCAGCGTCGTGCTGGAAACCAACAACCCCGGGCGCTCGGGGGAGGACAGGTTCGACGTCACGTACGACGACGTGTTCGCGCCGTACGCGCCAACCCCGCAGCCAAAGAGCGATTTGCCCCTGATCCTGGAAATCACCGTGCCGATCGGGTGCGTAATCGTCCTGGCGCTCGTGTTCGGCCTGGCGTTCTGGCGCCACAGCCGGATGGTCGCGCGCCGGATGGCTTTGAGCGACAGAAGGATGGAAGGGCTGATCGTCTCGTTCAAGAAAGTGTTCGACAGGCTGGACGAGGGCATGCGCGCGATGGGCAAGAAAGGACCCAAGCTGCTTGAATCCAAGCCAAAGAAACCGCCGGTGGCCTCCGTGCCAAGGCCGATCAAGCCGCTCAACAGGCCTCCCAAGCCGCTGCGCCCGACCAAGCCGCCCGAACGCAGGCCAGCCGAATAGTGAGCGTTTAACCCCCGTTTTTGGGAATCGCGCCCATAATCGTTCCGTGATTTAAACGAAACACGAGAACACACATGAAATTAGCAATTATAGGCGCGAACGGCAAACTGGGCAAGATGTTGGTCAGCGAAGCGATG
>CAZPGT010000006.1:15790-18400 GCA_964586345.1 uncultured Mycoplasmatales bacterium
GCGCCAGATGGACGTCACCGCGATCGCGCGGAAGAAAAACGAAAGCAAGGCCTTGGTCTGGATGAGCAAGGACGTCTTCGACCTGACCGCCGAGGACCTCAGGGGATTCGACGGCGTCGTGGTCAGCATCGGCTTCTGGACCCCGGAAACCTACGAACGGCACACGAAGGCCGTCCAACACTTGGCGGGTTTGCTCAAGGGCACGAGAATCAGGCTGATCGTCGTGGGCGGCGCGGGCTCGCTTTACGCGGACGAGACCAAAAAGGTCCGTTTGGTCGACACGCCCGAGTTCCCGAAGATGTACCACGACGTGTCCGCGTCGATCCTGCGCATGGGCGAATGGCTCATGCGGCAAAACGACGTTTGGTGGACTTACTTCTCCCCACCCCTCAACTTCGTCTACGACGCGCCCAAAACGGGCGACTACGAATGGGGAACGGACGTGGCGATGCGCTCTAAGGGCGGGAAGGACATGATCTCCTACGCGGATTTCGCGCACGCGGTCATCGACGAGGCGGCCAACGGGCGTTACGTGCAAAAGCACGCGACGGTGATCGGGGCCTAGCCGAGCGACGAACGGAAGATCCGGGACGGCGACGTCCCGGATCTTTCTATTTCCCCGCGGCGACCTCCCAAAGGTATAGGCTGGCGACGCTGCAAAGCGGGCTGAACCTGCGGAAGTACCTCGCGTGCAGGCCCGGCGTGATTTCCTTGTGCCCGTAAAGCCGCGTTAGCCCGAGCCTGATGCCGCGATCGCCGCGGCTGAGGACGTTCATGCGGTTGAAGCAGAAAAGCAAAACCATTTCCGCGGTCCATTCCCCGACGCCCTTGATCGTCGCCATGGCGCGGATCGCCTCGTCGTCGCTTAGGGACTTCAGGCTCTCGGGATCGATCGCCTTGGAAACGATTTTGGCGGACAGGTCCTTCAGGTAAGCGATTTTGCGCGGCGAGACCCCCGCGTCGCTCAAAACCGTTTCTTTTGCGCGCAACAGCGTGTTCGCGTCGAACGGTTTTATTCGATCGGCCAACCGGCCGCAAATCGCGTCCGCGGCCTTCGTGGAAATCTGCTGGCCGACGACGCTGAAAGCCAAGGCCTTGAAGAAATCGGGCTCGGTTTCGCGCCTGATTTTGCCCAGGCGGCCGATCACCGCGCCCAACCTCGCGTCCTTGCCCTTCAACGCTTCCATCTGGCCTGCCGTGTACCTGAAATACCGTTTGCGCATGGCCTTGTCCCGTTTTGCTTCGCAAAAATTTTAGACTCATCCCAGCGGCACGACGGCGTCCGCGGCAAATCCCCAGATTTCGTCATGGGCGAACCTTAGTGTAGGGAACATCCCGTTTTTTTCCCACGTTCCGCGCGCCGCGAGCTTCGCGGAACCGTCGTCCAATTCCGCCTCGAACGTGTTGTCGACGTACAGATAGAACTTGCCCGGGTTCGATCCGCCTTGCGCCGCGCCGCTTGGCGGATCGAAATGGTAGATGTTTCCGTCCGCGATCGAAAAGCGGTAGTTTAAAACGATTTTCCGATCCGCGCTCTCAAGGTTGTCTTGCGAATCGTAGGGTTCGAACCTGGACGCGTCGGCGACCGAGCCGACGAATTCGATCCCCTCGTAGTGGCGGCCGAAAATGGCGACGGTGAATGCGCACGAAAAGACGTTGGGCAAAACCACCTCGTAAACCATTTCCGAACGCCCGTCCGGGGCGAATCTTGGGAAGCCGAACTGCTCCCTGGTGAAAAACGCGATTTTTTTCACTTGCGAGTCCCACACGTCCGTGTATCTCAGCGGGTAAACCGTGCCGTCGATCACGATGGTCCCGAAGCCGCTCGGATGCTTGTGGTAATTTCTCAAAATTATCTGGTTTTTGCTGTCTTCGAACCAATTGTAATGTTCCGCGAGACCCCACATCGTCAAACCCCTGTCGCGACAACCGGACATGGCCGAACCCACGCAAAGCGCGCTTGCCGCGCACCAAGCGGCCAACAAGGATTTTCTCAACCTTCGCGCCGTCGGGCGCGAAGCGCACTTAATTCGTGTTTGGTTCATTATACGGTTACCGATCGCCGACCGCAGGCCCGAAAAAAACGTTTCGGGCGCCACGAGCAGCGAACCCTTTCGCTTTTTTATTTTAAACCCGCGGATCGGTTGACTCGCACAAATCCGCGGACCGCTTTCGGATCGGGTCGGGCCCAAACGCCTTCGCCGCCGTCGGCCCATCGCATCGCGTCCGCGCAATCCGGCGCGGGATGGGCAAACGGGGGCCTCGGAAGCGAAACCGCATTTTTTAAGTTGCGGCCCCGTATTTTCACTTGCGGCGCAAAATCGGGCAAAATATATTAAAATAGTCTATGGATATGTCGCCGTAGCTCAATTGGATAGAGCATCAGCTTGCGGAGCTGGAGGTTGTAGGTTCAAATCCTGTCGGTGACGCCATTTACGAATCCGACGCGCCCCGTCCGGGGCGCGTTTTTTTTGTCCGTCCCGCCGGGCGCTTAATCACCAATATCCCCGGATTGTCATATATAATTATTAGGATGTAAACGAAAGGGATTTTCCATGGCAAAGACGTTCAATGGCGTGCCGGCCTCGGGAGGCGTGGCGGTAGCCGAGG
>CAZPGT010000007.1:0-5308 GCA_964586345.1 uncultured Mycoplasmatales bacterium
CAACGATTTCGTTATCGATTTCTTTTTGCGTTTTTCCATGATTCGTCTTGTTTTTTTAATCTCGATTAAAAATCAGTCATTAGTTCGTTAAGTCTTAAACGTGGGCGCATGAAAAATTCACCGACATCGCCAAATCGCGACGTCGGCGTGAGTTTACGCCCTAAAAAAAAAAAAAAATTCGGATTTTTTCGTGGACCGGGTCGGTTTCCATGGATGCGCGCGAAAACGAGAAAACCCAAAAAACGGCAAAAAAACCGGTCCCGCGGCGGGACCGGGAAAAGCGAAGGGACGGAGCCCTACCCGACCGACCCGGTCATGTCCAGGGCGATCAGCTTGTTCAGCTCGATGGCGTATTCCATGGGCAGTTCCTTCGCGAACGGCTCCAAAAAGCCCATCAGGATGAGGCTTTCGGCGGTTTCCTGGCGGATGCCCCGGCTCATCATGTAGAACAGCTGCTCCTCGCTGATGTTGGAGACTTTCGCCTCGTGCTCGAGCTGGGATTCCTTGTTGCGGATGATTTCCACGGGCAGCGTGTCCGTGCGCGAGATCTTGTCCATCAAAAGCGTGTCGCACTCGACCTTGCTGGCCGAATGCAGCGCGTGCGCGCCGATCTCGACCAGGCCGCGGTAGCACGTGTTGCCCCCGTTCAGCGACACCGACTTGGAGACGATCTTGGACTTCGTGTGCGGCGCGAGGTGGATCATCTTCGCGCCCGCGTCCTGGACGATGCCCTTGCTGTTGGCGACGGCGATCGAGATGCATTCGGACGTGGCGTGCCTGCCCGCCAGAATCGTGGACGGGTATTTCATGTTCAGCTTCGACCCGATGTTCCCGTCGATCCACGACATGCTCGCGTTCTCGTACGCGATCGATCGCTTCGTGACCAGGTTCAGGACGTTGTTCGACCAGTTTTGGATCGTCGTGTAGCGCATCGCCGCGCCCTTTTTGACGTAGACCTCAACGACCGCGCAGTGCAGGTTGTCTTCCACGTACACGGGCGCGGTGCACCCTTCCACGTAGTGGCATTTGGCGCCTTCCTCCAGGACGATCATCGTCCGCTCGAACTGCCCGACCTTCTTGCCGTTGATCCTGAAATACGCCTGCAGCGGCTTGGGCACGTGGACGTTCTTGGGCACGTAAACGAACGACCCGCCCGACCAGAAAGCGGTGTTCAGCGCGGCGAATTTGTTGTCGGTCATGGGCACGAGCTTGGCGAAATACTGCCTGAACAGGTCGGGGTAGCGCTGCAGCGCGGTGTCCGTGTCCGTGAAGATGACGCCCAGATCGCTCAGCTCCTTTTGGATTTTCTGGTAGACGGTCTCCGAGTCGTATTGCGTGTGCACGCCGTTCAGGAACTTCGCCTCGGCCTCGGGGATGCCCAGCTTCTCGAACGTCCGCTTGATTTTCTCGGGCACTTTCCCCCAGTCGCTCGCGTGGCGCTCCTGGGTCGGCTTGGAATACATGATCGCCTCGTCGTAGTCGATGAACGACAGATCCGGCCCGAACCCAGGGTTGGGCATCGCGTTGAACGCCTTGAGCGCGGCGAGCCGGATGTCAAGCATCCATCGCGGCTCCCGCTTGATTGCCGAGATCTGCCTGACCACGGCCTCGGAGATCCCCTTCTTGGCCCGGACGATCGCGACGTCGCCGTCGCTGAACCCGAACCGGTATTTCTTCTTGAACTGTTTCCTTGACGCGGCCATGGCGCTTACGCCTCCTTCAAAAACGATTCGATCCGCAGCGCGGCGTTCCCCGCGCACGAGATGCGGCTTGACTGGGAATGGATTTTGTCGAACAGGTACAGCATCTCGGGGAACGGCGGCTTGGGGCGGACGCCGTCGTAGACCATCCTCAGGTATTGGCGCAGGATCCGCAGCGCCTCGGCGCGGGGCTTCCCGATGAGCTCGCTTAGCAGGATGTCCGTGCTCGTGAGCGAGATCACGCAGCCTTCGCCCACGAACTTGGCGTCGGCGATCGCCTTCGCCTCGTCCACGGCGACGTAAATGTCGAAGTTGTCGCTGCACTCGCGCGAGTTGGACTGCAGCATCGCGTAACCCTTTCCCATCTTCCCGAAGCGCGACTCGCTGACCAAATGCAACGGTTTGCCGTAGCGGTCCATGAGCACCATCCGGCGGTAGTTTTCGTCCTTATACCAGTCCGACAAGGCTTTCACCCACGCTGAATTTCGCCAAAACCGCCGCGAACCGGTCGATCTCGGCCTTGGTGTTGTAAACCGACAGGCTGACGCGCACGTAGCCCGCGGCGTCGCTTTCGCGGTGCTTGATCATGTTGACGCACGACACGCCCGCCCGGACGACAATCTTGTTGCGGTTCAGGTAGTACGCCAAGTCCTGGGGCGACGCGCCAGCGTGGGCGATCGTGACCAGCGCGGTCTTGGGGTCCGCGTTGATTACGCGCACGCCGGGGATCTTCCTCAGCCGCTCGATCAGGTAACCGACCAGCTCCAGCTCGTGCGCCAAAACGTTTTGCACCCCGATCCGGTTGATGAAGCCGATCGCGGCCTTCAGCCCCATGATGCCCGCGACGTTCTGCGTGCCGCCCTCGTATTTGGCGGGGGTGTGCAGGCATTTGACGTCCATCGTCCGCGTGTCGTAGTCCAGAAACATCCCCCCGCCGTACTTGAGCGGGCGCAGCAGCGGCTGCAGGTCCTTCCTCACGAACGCCACGCCCACGCCCGTCGGCCCGAACATTTTGTGCCCCGAGAAGGCCAAAAGCCCAACCGGCGACGCGCGCAGGTCCAGGCGGTGGTGCTGGATCTCCTGGGTCGCGTCGATCGCGACGATCGCGCCCGGCCGCGCGGCGGCGATCCGCGCGCTCAGGTCCCATCCGTCGGCTATCGCGCCGAACACGTTGGAAACCGTCGAGAAGGCGACGATTTTCGTCTTCGGCCCGATCCGCGCGAGCAGGTTGTCTCTCCAGTCGTACGCGCCGCTCTCGGGCACGCCCACGAGCCTCGCGCCGCGGCGCTTGGCCACGACCATCCACGGGATCACGTTCGACGCGTGCTCCAGGTCGGGCACGAGTATCTCGTCGCCCGGGGCGATTTGGTCCTCCAGACCGAACGCGAACAGGTTCAGCGACTCGGTCGCGCCCGAGGTGAAGGCGATTTCGCCTGGCTCGCAGCCCACGTAGTCGGCGACCGCGGCGCGGGTCGCCTCGATCTCGCGGTGCAGCAAAGCCGAGATCTCGCTGTCCGCGTTGTGCGGGTTGGCGCTGTAGACCCGGTAATACTCCTGGATCGCGTCGAGCACGCACTCGGGCTTGAGCGACGTGGCCGCGCTGTCGAAGTAAATCGCGCCGGGGTTGTTCTTCAGCCACGGGAACTGGCTGCGGATCGATTCGATGTCTAGCATTGCTTAAACCCCCGTGAAAAGTCTTTGGATCCTGGCCCGGCATTCGTCGCGGCGCGTTTCGTCCTCGATCGCTTCCAGCGTCGCGTTGAAATACCCCCACAAAATGAGCCGGATCGCAGCGGCGCGGCTGATGCCGCGCGCCATCAGGTAGAAAACCTGGTTCGGGTTGATCCTGCCGATCGCCAGGGCGTGCTTGGCCTTCACGTTGTTGTCGTCGATGATGAGCTGCGGCTCGCCGTGGATCTGCGCGTCGTCCGCCAGCAGCACGCCCTTGATCTGCTGGTCCGTCCTGTTGCCCGTCGTCTTGGGCTTGATGTCGCTGACGATCTTGACCTTGGTCTGCGACAGCTGCGCGCCCACGACGTAGCCCGAGAACGAGCTGGACGCGAAGTCGCTCGCGTGCAGAAACCTGATCAGGTGGTTTTTGGCGGTCTTCTTTCTCGCGAACGACGACAGCACGACGGTCGCCTCGGCGCGTTCGCGCAGCTCGATCGTCACCTCGGTTCGCGCGTTCACGTTCGCCACGTCCAGAAGGTGCAGCGTCAGCCGCGCGCCCGCGCCCACGACGTAGCTCAGCTCGTTCCTGGGCTTGGTCAGCTCCGCGAAGACCCGCCTATCCGCCGATCTTGGGCTTGTAGGGGTCCTCGATCGGGAAATCGGGCCGGGCCTTTGGCGCGCGGCCGAAACCTTTTTTGATCCAGTCATAGCCTTCCTTGTCGATTTTCGCGACCAGCTCGTAACCGCCGGCCTTGGCGATCGTCCCGTCGATCATCAGAAACACCTTGTTGGGCTTGATGTGCTTGAACAGCCGCTCGTAGTGCGACACGATGACCAACGTCTTTTTGCCGGGCGCGGATTTCATCCACGCCTTCAGTTGCCTGGTGATGAGCTTCAGCGCGTCCACGTCCAGCCCCGAGTCGATTTCGTCCAGCAGCGCGCACTCGGGATCGATGACCGCCAGCTGCAGGATCTCGTTTTTCTTCTTCTCGCCGCCCGAGAACCCCTCGTTGACCGCGCGCGCGAGCAGCTCGGGGGGCATCCTGAGGTTTTTGAGGTTGGTCTGGATCGACTTGAACGCGTCCGCCAGACCGACCGGCTTGCCCGAACGCTCGTTCAGCGCGGCCTTCAGGAAATCGACGTTGGACACCCCGGGGATCTCCTCGGGCGCCTGGGACGCCAAAAAAAGCCCCAGCCGCGCGATCTCGTCGGTTTTCAGCTTGTTGAGCGGCACGTTCCTGTATTTGATCTCGCCGCGGGTGATCCTCAGCGCGTAGTGGCCCATGATCGCCTTCAGCAAGGTCGATTTGCCGTGGCCGTTGGGGCCCATGATCGCGACCACGTCGCCCGCGTCGATGGACGCGTTGACCTTGCTCAGGATCCGTTTGGGCCCGACGCTGACGCTCAGGTTGGTGATTTTCAGCAGCATACGCTAATATTCCGAGTCGTGCGCCTCGTTGCCCAGGTGGATGATCTCCTCCGAGCTCAAAAAGCCCGTGCCCGCGGGGATCAGGTTGCCCAGGATGACGTTTTCCTTCAGCCCGACCAAATAGTCGATTTGGCCGCGGACCGCGGCGTCCGTGAGGATTTTCTTCGTGTCCTGGAACGACGCGGCGGACAGGAACGAGCCCGTCTTCGCGGGCGCGTCCTCGAGCCCGAACACCTGGTTGATCGCGATCGCGGGGTCCTTGCCCGCGGCCAGCAGCCGGTTGTTGGTCTGGCGCAGCTCGCTCACGTCCACCAGCTGCCCGATGAAGTATCCCGAGCCGCCGGGTTCGGTGATCTGCATCTTGTTCGTCAGCTGGCGGATGATCGTCTCCACGTACTTGTCCGCGATCTCGATCCCCTGGATCCGGTAGACCTTCTGCACCTCGCGGATCATGTACTGGCGCACGGCGTCGATGCCCGCGATCCGCAGCAGCGTCTTGATGTCGATC
>CAZPGT010000007.1:5318-16551 GCA_964586345.1 uncultured Mycoplasmatales bacterium
CTTCGGTTATCTTGTCGCCGAACCGCACCTGGTCGCCGACCTTGACGCGCAAGATCGCGTCGATGCCGACCGAATACACCTTCGCGTCGTACCGGTTCTCGATCCGGACGTCCTTGCCCCCGGGCGTGGCGACGATCGACTTGACCGTGCCCGAGTTCTCCGCGACGATCGCGCGTTCCCAGTCCTTGGGCGTCACGACGTCGAAAATCTGCTTCAGCCGCTCGAAGCCCTGCGCCAGGTTCGTCTCGCTGGACACGCCGCCCGTGTGGAACGTGCGCATCGTCAGCTGCGTGCCCGGCTCGCCGATCGACTGGGCGGCGATCACGCCGATCGCCGTGCCGATCTCGACCATCTCGTTGGTCGTCAGGTCGTTGCCGAAGCATTTTTGGCAAAGCCCCCGCGGCGTCTCGCAGTAAAGCGGCGAGCGCACGGTGGCGCTGGCCACGCCCGCCTCCATCGCCGCGGCAGCGAGCTCGGGCGTGATCATCGTGCCCGCGGGCACGATTTCCTTCTTGGTCTTGGGGTGGAGGATCGGCTCGACCGAGAAGCGGTGCACGATCCGGTCCGCGATCGACTCGTAGAGGCCTTTGGTCTGCGTCTCGATGATCGGCTCGACCGTGATCCCGTTCGCGGTCCCGCAGTCCGCGTCGTTGATGATCACTTCCTGGGTCGCGTCGACCAGCTTGCGCGTCATGTACCCGGACTTGGACGTCTTCATCGCCGTGTCCGTGTTGCCCTTCCGCGCCCCGTAGGACGAATTGAAGTATTCGTTGATCGTCAGCCCCTCGATGAACGAGTGCTTGATCGGCACCTCGATCGTGTCGTGGATGATCTTGCTTTGCTGCTTCTGGTCGTAGTTGTACGACTTGCTCATCAGCCCCCGCATGCCGAACAGCTGCGTGAAGTTGGAGATGTTGCCCCGGGCGCCGGAGTTGGCCATCACGACGATCGAGTTGTCCTTGAACCGGTCCTCCTCGATGAGCGTCTTGATGTCGCTTGACACCCGGTCCTTGACCTTCGTCCACAGCCCGACCACGCGCACGTAGCGCTCGTCGTCGGTCAGAAGCCCCTTTTGGTATTGCCGCTTCAGCTCGGCGATCTTCGTGTCGACCTCGGTGAAATAATCCCATTTCTTGTCGTAGGAGGGCACGTCGAACACGGACACCGTCGTCGACGACAGCGTCGAATACTTGAACCCAAGGCTCTTGATCTTGTCCAGGGTCGGCGCGACCACGGTCAGCGCGTAGTCCTTGTAAAGGATGTCGATGATTTTGGACAGCGCCTTTTTGTCGAACGCCTTGTTCAGCGCGCGCGCCTTTATGGCCTGCTTCGGGTCGGTCCCCGCCGGCGCGACGGCCAGCGCCGTGCGCGGGTCGAAGTCGCCGGGGTGGTCGAGGTACACCATGTCCTCGGGCAGGATCGCGTTCAGGATCGCCTTGCCCACGGTCGTGATCAGCGTGCCCTCGGAAGCGAACGGCTTCTTGGGGAACGCCTTAGTGCTGATGCCCACCAGCGAGTGGACGTGCGCCAGGCCGTTGTCGTACGCGTTCAGCAGCTCGCGCACGGAACCGAACACCAAGCCCTCGTTCAGCTGGTCGCGCGCCTCGGTGGTCAGGTAGTAGATGCCAAGCACCATGTCCTGGGTCGGGGTCACGACCGGCTTGCCGTCCTTGGGCCCGAGGATGTGCCACGAGGCCAGCATGATCGAGCGCGCCTCGGCGATCGCTTCCTTGCTGATCGGCACGTGCACGGCCATCTGGTCGCCGTCGAAGTCCGCGTTGAACGCGGGGGTGACCAACGGGTGCAGCTGGATCGCCTTGCCCTCGATGATCTTGGGTTCGAACGCCTGGATCCCCAGCCGGTGCAGCGTCGGCGCCCGGTTCAGCAGCACGGGTCGTTCCTTGATGACCCGGTTGACGATGTCCCAGATGTGGTCGGACTGGTCCTTGATCATCTGCTCGGCGACCTTGATGTTCGTGGCGATCGGCTTGATCTCGATGCCGTTTTCGTCGTAGCGCTTGATGAGCTCGCGGATGATGAACGGCTTGAACAGCTTCAGGATCATGATCGCGGGGATGCCGACCTCGTACATCTTCAGCTCGGGGCCGACGATGATGACCGACCGGCCCGAATAGTCCACGCGTTTGCCGAGCAGGTTCTGGCGGAACAGGCCCTGCTTGCCCTTCAGGCGGTCCGTCAGCGACTTCAGCGGCCGCTTGTCCTTCGCCGCGATCGGCTTTTTGCGCGACGAGTTGTCGAACAGGGCGTCCACGACCTCCTGCAGCATCCGCTTCTCGTTGTTCAGGATGATCGACGGCGCCTTCAGGGCGATTACCTTCTTGAGCCGCTCGTTGCGGATGATGATCCGGCGGTAAAAGTTGTTGATGTCGCTGGTCGTGAACCGCGCGCCGTCCAGCTGGATGATCGGCCGGGTGTCGGGCGGGGTGACGGGGATGACCCGCAGGATCATGTTCTTGGGGTGGTTGCCCGATTCCTTGAACCATTTGATCGTCTCCAGGCGGCGCAGAAGCTTCTTCGTGCGCTGCGGGTTGAGGCTGTCGATCTTCTTGAGCTCGGCGTTGTTCCTGGCGTACTCGGCGTTCAGGTCGATCTTCTCGAGCAATTCCAGGATCGCCTCCGCGCCGATGCCCAGGCGGATGCCCGTGTGCTTTTGGATCAGCGAGCTGACCTCGTCGATCGAGAACGGCAGGTTGGAGTCGTACAGGCACTCGTAGTACATCTTCGCGCGCTTGTAGTCGATCGAGTCCTTCTTGACCATCCCGAAGATCTCGCGCAGCGCCTTCCGCAGCTTCCCGCGCGCGGCCTTGGATCCCTTCCCGGACAGGTCGACGACCTCCTTCTGCTTGAAGATTTTGCCGTCGCCCGCGTCCAGCACGATGTAGTTGATGAAATACACGACCTGCTCGACTTCCTTGTACGAAATGTCCAGCACGAGCGAAATCTTCGACGGCGAAGGCAGTTCCTTGACCATCCAGATGTGCGCGACGGGCGCGGCCAGCTCGATGTGGCCCATCCGCTCGCGGCGCACGATCGACTCGGTGATTTCCACGTTGCACTTTTCGCACACCTTGCCCCGGTGCTTGATCTTCTTGTATTTGCCGCACGCGCACTCGTAGTCCTTCACCGGCCCGAAAATCGCCTCGTCGAACAATCCCTTGGGCTCGGGCTTGAGCGACTTGTAGTTGATCGTCTCTGGCTTGGTCACCTCGCCGTGCGACCATTCGCGGATCACCTGCGGCGACGCGATGCAGATCTGTAGGCCCTTGATGCGCTTCGTCTTGGGTTGGGGCTTTGCCGGCTTTTTCGCCGGCGTTGGGTTTTGGTTCATGTCGGGTTGTTCCTGGAAAGGTTAATACTTGTCGTCTTCGTCCAAGGAGAAGTTGTCGGTCATCGAGCGGATGAACACCTCGTCCTCCTCGTCCTCGATCTGGTCGTTGACCACCGTGTACGAATTGATGTCGTCGGTCGTGTTGTCGTCGTAGATGATGTTGACCGCCAACCCCAATCCCTGCAGCTCCTTGGTCAGCAGCTTGAACGACTCGGGGATGCCCGGCGCGGGGATCTCCTTGCCCTTGATGATCGCGTTGTACGTCTGGTTGCGGCCGCGGACGTCGTCGGACTTGATCGTCAGCAGCTCGCGCAGGTTGTGCGCCGCGCCGTACGCCTGCAGCGCCCACACCTCCATCTCCCCGAACCGCTGGCCGCCGTTCTGGGACTTGCCGCCCAGCGGCTGCTGGGTGATCTTGGAATACGGCCCCACCGCGCGGGAGTGGATCTTGTCGTCGACCATGTGGTCGAGCTTGAGCATGTACATCACCCCGACCGTGATCGGTTTCTCGAACGCCTCGCCCGTCCGGCCGTCGATCAGCTTGAACTTGCCAAGCGTCTTGGCGGTGTCGATGCCCGCTTCCTTCATGATGTCCTTCAGGTCGCCCATGTTCACGCCCTCGAAGACCGGCGTGGCGATCTTGTAGGCCAAGTCGTCGTAGCTCAGGCCGCTTTGCCTCAGCGTGATGTCGATGTCGATCGTCTTGACCTTGCGCCTCGCCTCGTCCGCCGACGCGATTTTGCGTTCCTTCAGGTGGGCCTTGAAGTTCTGGATCAGCGTCTTCGCGCCTTTGGCGTTCAGCCCGAACAGGTCGGACAGGTAGGCCGCGCCGTCGGTCTGGAACGTCGCCTCGATCAATTCCTTCTTGGCCAGTTCGCGCGCCGCCAGCCCCAGGTGGATCTCGAAGATCTGCCCGATGTTCATCCGGCTGGGCACGCCCAGCGGGTTGAGCATGATGTCGATCGGCGTGCCGTCCTCGAGGTGGGGCATGTCCTCGACGGGGACGATCTTGGACACGATGCCCTTGTTGCCGTGCCGGCCCGCCAGCTTGTCGCCGATCTGGATCTTGCGCTTCTGGACGATGTAGACCTTCACCAGCTCGATGACGTCGTCGTCCAGCTCGTCGTTCTTGGCGATGCTGAAGCGGCGGATCGCCGCGACCGTGCCGTCCCCGCCGTTTGGCACCTTCAGCGACGACTCGCGGATGTTTTTGGTCTTCTCGCCGAAAATCGCCTGCAGCAGTTTCTCCTCGACGCTCAGGTCGACCTGGCCCTTGGGCGAGATCTTGCCGACGAGGATGTCGCCTTCTTTCACCTCCGCGCCCACCATGATGATGCCGTCCTCGTCCAGGTAGCGCTTGGCGCTTTCGCTGACGTTGGGGATGTCCCGGGTTATTTCCTCGTCGCCGTTGCGCGTGCGGATGCATTGGGCGGTGTATTCGTTGATCGTGATCGACGTGTACACGTCCTCTTGGAACAGGCGCTGCGAGACGATGATCGCGTCCTCGTAGTTGTACCCGCGCCACGTGGTGAACGCGACCAGGACGTTTTGGCCCAGGGCCAGCTCGCCGTTTTTCATCGACGGCCCGTCCGCGATCACCTGCCCCGCCTCGACCTTTTGGTTGACCTCGACGATCGGCGTGTGGTTGTAGCACGTGTTCTGGTTCGACTTCTGGAACTTCGTCAGGCTGTATTCGTCCAGTTTGCCCGCGGCGTTCTTGACCACGATCCGGTCGCCGCTGACGCTGGCGACCTTGCCGTCCGCGTTCGCCAGGACGGCCATCCCCGAATCGTGCGCTATCTTGTATTCGACGCCCGTGCCCACGTTCGGCGCGTAGGGTTTGAGCAGCGGCGTGGCCTGGCGCTGCATGTTCGCGCCCATCAGGGCGCGGCCGGAGTCGTCGTTTTCCAGGAACGGGATCAGCCCGGTGGAGATCGAGACGACCTGGCGCGGCGCCACGTCGATGTAATCGATGACTTTGGGGTCGTACAGCTCCTGGGACGAGCGGTAGCGCGCGATCACCTGCTTGTCGCCGATCGCGCCGTCCGCTCCGACCTTCATGGAAGCCGACGCCCCCGCGATGATGTATTCGTCCTCGCGCAGCGCGGTCAGGTATTCGACCTCGTCGGTTATCTTGCCCTTGACCACCTTCCGGTACGGCGACATCAAAAAGCCGTTGCTGTCGATCGTCGCGTAGAACGCCAGCGACATGATGAGCCCGATGTTCATGCCTTCGGGCGTCTCGATCGGGCAAATCCGCCCGTAGTGCGAATAGTGCACGTCGCGGATGTCCAGGTTCGGGTCCTCGCGCGAGATCCCGCCCGGGCCCATCGCGGAAATCCGCCGCTTGTTGGTCAGCTCGGACAGCGGGTTCTGCTGGTCGAGGAACTGGGTCAGCTGGTGGGTGTTGAAGAAGTCGCGGATGACGAGCTGGAACGGTTTGGAGTTGACCACGGATTTGATCGTGATCCGGCTCTTTTGCTTGTCGACCTCGACGACCTCGCCGGTTTCCTCGTTGACCTCGACGTTCTTGTTCGAGCCGTCGGCGATCGCCAGCTTCTCGCGGATGTAGCGCTCCATGCGCGCCATGCCGGTCTGCACGCGGCTGTGCAGCAGTTCGTTGATGAGCTTCAGCCGCTTGTTGCCCAAATGGTCGATGTCGTCGTAGTTGCCCACGTTGTAGGGCAGGTTGATGATGTACGAAATGATCGACAGCAAGTCCGTGATGCTCAGGGTCTCCAGGCTGTCGTCGGATCCGTCGATGCCGATGATCGGGGTCGTTTTGTCGCGCAGCTCGTTGTTCGTGTAGATCGAAACGATTTCGTAGCTGCTTTTCGCCTGGATCACGCCTTTGCTTTCGTTCGCGTTGATGACGCCAAGCTCGCGGATGATGTCCAGCTTCTTGTCGCGGGTCATCTTCTTGATCAAGTCGATTTCGGGCTTGAGGATCAGCGTGCCCTTTGGCAAAACCACCTTTTTGTTGCCGTCGACCAGGTCCTCGGCCAAGGTGCGTTGGTACAGCCGCTCCGACACGCGCAGCTTCCGCACGAACTTGTAACGCCCCGGCAGGCTCAGGTCGTAATGGCGTTTCTGGAAAAAGTGCTGCCACATCAGCAATTGGTAGGTCGGTTTGAGGTCTTCGCGGGCCAAATCGAGGCTTTTGCCCGATATCGAAAGCTCGTGGACGACGTTTTTGGCGGCCTTTTCGCAGATGATTTTGTCCAGCAACCCGTCGATCTCGGCTTTCCGCCTGTCGAATTCCTCCCGGTGGGCGGCGCCGACCTTGGCGGCGTTGATATTGTTGGACTCCACGAATTCCTCGAACGCCTTGTTGGCGTGGAAATATTCCACGACCAACTCTTTGAGGTACGCGTCGATCGGCAGCCCGCGCGACGATTTGCCGTCCTCTTTTTTGGAAGCGAGGTCCTTCAGGTTCGAAATGACCTCGTTCTCGCGCAGGATGTGCTTGTGGTTGTAGTTTTCCGATTCCAGGGTGCGCACGATGTATTCGTTGCCTTGGAACACGCGCAGAATCTCGCTCTCGGTCAAGCCGAACGCTTTCAGCAGCGTGGTCGCGGAAAACACCTTCGCGGACTCGCCGGTGACGTCCCGGACCACCACTTGGACGAAATCCTTGTTTTTGGCGATGTAAACGAGCATGAAGGTGCCTTTCGCGGGAAGCACTTCGCACACGTACCCTTCCTGGTTCCGTTTCCGGCTGTTGGACAGTTTCACCTGGGACTTGCTCAAGATGTAAGCGCCCGGAGAGCGGGCGATCTGCGAAATCACGAACTTGTCGATCCCGTTGACCAGGAAAGTGCCCTTTTCGGTCATCAGCGGGATCTTGGAAAAGAAAATCCCGTTCTCGCCGTCGTCCTTTTTGGCCTTGCCGCCCCTTTTGGCTTTCTTCTTGGCCGCCTTCTTAACGCTTCCGGTTTCGTGGTCGATGAGCGCCAAATCCACGTAAAGGCTGGCTTCGTACGTTTTCGATTCGATCCGCGCCTGGGCCTCGGACAGCTCCGGCTCGGAAAACTCGATGCCGTTGAATTCGACGGAAAACTTGCCGTTGGGCGACACGATCGGGAAGAACGAGGCGATTATCTTCTTCAGTTCCACGTCCAAGAACTTTTTGTACGCGTTTACTTGCAACGAAGGCAAATGGGGAGGCGCAAAGTTGCTTTGGACTTTCGTGTAGTCGCGGCGAATCACTTTGGGTGAATATTCGCGCATTCGGAAGCTAGGTTTTGCCACGCGTGATCTCCTGCTGCTGGTGGGGGGCAAAAAACAAACCAAACCTTCATTGCCCTCGGAAACGAAAGTTTTGGATTGTTTTTTAGATTGGCGTATTATACATTAAAATGCTAAATTATTATATCGCAAAAGCGACAAAAGTCAATAAGCAAATCGGGGGAAGGCTTTTTCGCGCCTATTTTCGGCGCGCGCGCTCGTACATGAAATCCGTTTTGGCCTCCGCGACGACATGGCCAGACATCGCCCGGTGGAGCCCGCCGATGAAATATCCCGGCTTTAGGTCCAGCGCGGGCACGTCCAACGCGTAGACCCGGACCGTGTACATGTGGTCGCCGTCGGGCGGGCAGGGCCCGACGTAACGGCTGTTGGCGAGGTTCGCCTGCAGCTTTTGCGCCGCGCTCAGATCGCCGTTGCTGTAAATTCCGTCGGTGCAGCTGTTCGCGCCTTGGACGATTGCCTTGTCGGTCAGCGACGCGTTGCGCTCCAGTCTCGTCCCGCTGATGTTCGCGACCGTCCAATGCACGAAAACGAGGCCGCACGCGCCGGCGGAGTCGTAATCGATGAGTTCGAGCGCGTACGACTTCGCGCCCGGGACCTTCGTCCACGAGATCTCGGGCGACAGCGGGCTGAGCCCGTCGACCAATTGGCCCTCCGGCGCGTTGCCGCCGTATTCGGGTTGCAAATAACCGTTTTTCCCTACCGCGGGGATGGTGACTTTGAATTCGTTCATGGGTGTCTCCTTGGCTGTGGCCCTGGGGCGGGTCGGGGTTAGCGAGATCCCTCGCCCGGATCCCGGGAACCGCCTTCGGGTCGGTCGGAACGGGGTGGATCGGTCTGGTCCGGCTGCTGGACGATCACGTACTTGGGCGGCTGTTGGCCCGGGTTTGGCTGCGCGGGCATCGCGTATGGCCGTTTGCACACGGAGCATTGGTCGCGCTCGACCAAAAGGAAATAGAGCAGCCCGGGGATGAATCAAAGAAGCATCAAAGCCACGGCGATCACCTGTTGCGTGCTCGACAGTTCGCCCACGGTCGCGGCGCGGCAATTGCTGCACTGGTACATTTTGTTCATGATTTTTCCTCGAAACGTGAAACCATTCACATTATACAAATAAAAAACGCGCATCGCGGCGAGCGTTCGAGTCGAAAGCAGGCGGAAACGAAGCTCGCCGGGGCGACGCGCGGACGCGCGGCCCCGCAAATTTTTTCGGTCGGGCCCGATCTCGCGCAATCGCCCATTTGCTATAATTTATATATCACGGATCGGTGCGAGCCATGCAAAACGACGACAAAAAGATTTTGAACGAAATACTGTCGAAGGTCAGCGAAGTCTCAACGCAGGTGAAAGAGGTTTCCGTTCGCGTGGACGATCTCGCGAAGCGGGTGGACGAGGTTTCGGACCGCGTGGACGATCTCGCGAAGCGGGTGGACGAGGTTTCGGACCGAGTGGAAAAAGTGTCCGACCGAGTGGACCATCTCGCGAAGCGAATCGACGATGTTTCGGACCGCGTGGAATCCGTCAAGACAGAGCTAAAGAAAGAGTTCAACGCCAAAATCGAATCGGTCAAGACCGAACTCCAGAACGAATTCCGCAAAGAAATCAGGCGTTTGGACAGCCGCATCGATTTTTACCACGAAAAGCAAGGCGGCGGCGGGGGAACCGGTGGCGGCGGCGACGGTTTCGGCGACGACGCGCCGGCCTACGACATGACCGGGGACAAAAACGTTTTCTGTTTGCACGTCCGCAAAGCGATCGCCGAGCCGGCCGCCGCGAAAATCCTGGCGGAACTCAAACGCCACTATCCGTCCAAAGCATACAAGAAACTGATCGTTTACGTCCCGGCCAGGTCGTACAGGAACGTCAAAAACGCGCTGTTGCGCGTCGCCGGCGGCCAAGAAACGCTGAAAGACGCGATTTGGCAGCGTTGCTAACGACGTCCCCGCGCGTCGTTCGCGCAAATTTTAATTTACAATATTAGGCAAAACGGTTCAGTGGGTTTTGTGATGCTAGCGAACATCGAGACGTACAAGAGAACGGTTGCGCGCCCGAAGGGGACGGTTCTGTATTTGCACAGCTTCATGGGCAATTTCCAAATGAAGAATTCGCTGTTCAACCATTTAAGCGACTATGACGTCTACGCGCTGAACATGCCCGGCCACGGCAAAAGCCCGCTCGAGGGCGAGGACAAGATAAACATGCCCCGCTTCGTCGAGCTGGCGAAAGAGTTCGCCGAGGGTGAGGACCTGAACGGAATCATTTTGATCGGCCATTCGCTCGGCGGGGGGATCGGCGCGGCGCTGAACTCGCTGATTCCCGGACGCGTCAGGCTAAACGTCTTCGAGGCGCCCGCGTGCGGGGTGATGCTGCAGAACGCGGACACGGTCAGGCGGCTGGTGCCCAAAAGCCTGGCCGACAGCGAATTCGTGATGGAACGGATGTACAGCGATCCCCGGCAAATTTTCGGAAACCGCCTGAAAGCCGTGATCGCGCAGGAATACGAACGGTGCAAGGAAACGTTCGCGCCGTTCGACAAAATGTTCGGGCAAAGCGAGATGGTTTTCAACACGCGGATGTTCGACTCGGGGTTCGCGAACATCAAAAGGCCCACTTTGGTCATTCTGGGCGAGGCCGACGGCATTTTGCCAACGCCGCTGATGCGCGAGCATCTGCGGGCGATCGGCAACCCGTTCATCCGGGTCGCGGAAGTCCCCGGGGCGGGGCACGCGGTCTACAGCGAAAGGAAAGCCGCCTTTTTGGGTTTGCTGGAGGAATTTCTGGATGAAAACGGGAAATAGCAGAAAAATCCCCGGCTGGGCGCTTCGCGGCATATACGGGGTTTGCATGGGGATAAGCGACATCATCCCCGGGTACAGCGGCGGCACGACCTTGGCGCTGCTTGGCTTTTACGACGCGCTGATCAACCAGACGAAAATGGTTTTGAAGCCCGACAGGCAAACGACCACGCGATGGAAGAGTTTCGTGTGGGTTTTGCCGTTTTACGCGTTTTGGGCGATCGCTTTCGTGGGGCTGAGTTTCGCGGTGCGCGAGGTCAAGAACCTGGGTTACGAGGATTTCGTGGTCGTGCTGTTCAGTTCGTTCGCGCTTTGCTGCATCCCAATCTACGCGTTGATCAACAGAACGGGCCTCAATCCCAAAAAGAACGGCCGCGCGCCGCTTTTGGCGTTCGGGGGCGCGTTGTTCCTGATTCTGGGGATCTCGGCGGTCATCTGCGGGCTGGACCTCAGCAAAACCGTGACGATCGCGCCTGGAACGCAGATCGTCGATCTGTTCGCGGCGAACCCGGCGGACGCCGTCTTGTTTTTTTTGGCGGCGTTCGTTGGCGGGTTTTGCATGATCATCCCCGGCATCAGCGGCAGCATGATGACGTACCTTTTCAACCAGTATTGGACGGTCAATTACCTGATAACCGACTCGCTGGAAAACTTTTTCGCCGGGCTGAACGTGGTGTTTTTGCTGTCGTTCGTCGCCGTCGCGGCGGTCGGGATCGTGCTGTCGATCGTCTTTTCGGCGTGGGCGATCAAGAAGAACCGCGACCTGTTTTACGCGTTCGCGTTCGGCCTGGTGGCCGGCTCGTTCGCGTCGATCCTGCTCGTGGCGCCCAAAAGCGTGTGG